>NZ_QCZL01000115.1:0-214 GCF_003634395.1 Yersinia sp. IP36721 | reverse complement strand
GGCCTGCGGGTCGTAGTAGCGGAAGCGGTTGTAGTGCAGCCCCGATTCTTCATCCAGAAGCTGGCCGGCGAATTTTAAACCGGGTTCTGGCTGGCTGTGGTTACGTGAACTAGATACGGGATAACGGCAAGCTGTCTCTGCCAGAGGACTGGCTGACGCAGTGCGGCCTGACCGGGCAACCGCTGGCGATCAGCGTGATGCCTGGTCAGGTGGT
>NZ_QCZL01000114.1:0-234 GCF_003634395.1 Yersinia sp. IP36721 | reverse complement strand
ATGGTGGGTCGTGCGGGATTCGAACCTGCGACCAATTGATTAAAAGTCAACTGCTCTACCAACTGAGCTAACGACCCGCTGTGATGCGGTACTACTCAACCACTTTACTCTTAACACTTCATAATGGTGAAAGTGCGGGATGATTCGTCCTGCAGACTCACCCTTACGGGTCAACGCTTTCGCGTTGCTGTCTCACTTCGTTCGGCTCGAACCTTTACGGTTCTCATCCCTACG
>NZ_QCZL01000113.1:0-239 GCF_003634395.1 Yersinia sp. IP36721 | reverse complement strand
AATTCTCTAACTGTAGGGGTGATTACAGTTTATTCGATTTCTTGCTGTAGGGGTATAGCAGAACCACCGCCGCCTGAGGTGGTTAAAGACAGTTCAGGCACTTCCGTAAGTCAGAATCATTAACAGCGAGGTAGTTATGAATATTGATGATTTAGTTGTAAAGGAAAGCAGGGAAACCACGGCTGGGCGTGGATAAATATCCCAGCACAAATTACATAAGGTCGCATAACGCGGCCTTT
>NZ_QCZL01000112.1:0-243 GCF_003634395.1 Yersinia sp. IP36721 | reverse complement strand
AACCAAAGCCTTTACCCGCGTCAAACCATTTTACTAAACCAGTCATTGTATTAGACATAGCGATACTTCCTTCATTTATTTAAGCTGCCATAAGGCAAGAGAGGTCTGTCTTTCAGTTATTTCTTATGGGGCACTTAAGAAGGAGTTTCGCGGTGAAGAGGTATCTATTGAGGATAACGCTAATACTGTGAACTGCTTTACTAAAACTGCTTTCATAAGGTCTGTGTTCCAAACCGATGACGC
>NZ_QCZL01000111.1:0-253 GCF_003634395.1 Yersinia sp. IP36721 | reverse complement strand
CAACCACAGCTAGTCAGGAACGCATCAACATCCGCAGGTTTTTTACCTGATAATTTATCAACCCACCTTTGTGTAATTTTATCTTTTCTATAAAAACCTTTAGAGACACTACATGCAGCCAACCCTAGCGGATCAATATATGTCAGTGGGTTCGGAACGTAACTATATAAGTTCAGCCCCCCCGCCAGCCCTATCGGGTCCGGACTTAAGTAACAGCAGGCCTGCGGGTCGTAGTAGCGGAAGCGGTTGTAGT
>NZ_QCZL01000110.1:0-259 GCF_003634395.1 Yersinia sp. IP36721 | reverse complement strand
GGGTCGTTAGCTCAGTTGGTAGAGCAGTTGACTTTTAATCAATTGGTCGCAGGTTCGAATCCCGCACGACCCACCATTCTTTCCTAATTGGCTGGAATGAAAAGAAGTTGAAGTTATCGCAGCGATATTCCTCTTCCTGTTTTGTCTGGTTTTATTCTCTAAGTGTTGTAATGCAATAATACATAATGGGTCGTTAGCTCAGTTGGTAGAGCAGTTGACTTTTAATCAATTGGTCGCAGGTTCGAATCCCGCACGACCC
>NZ_QCZL01000109.1:0-264 GCF_003634395.1 Yersinia sp. IP36721 | reverse complement strand
AGCCAGCGCTAGATTCGCCTGCGGGCGTTATCAGGATGCCATGCCATCCTGGCCCTGCGGCTCAAGGCGCGCTTTCAACAGCTGACGGCTGTTCACTCTTGGCCTCATCCCTGCTCGGCCCACTTCCTGATTGCGCCTGTTGAGTGCAAAACCAGTGTTCTTACGAATCACAATTTGCCTTTCGTTTTTGATAGGGCTTTTGACCTTGAGTTTGATTTTTCAGAGCACATTTGAGCGGCTGAGACGATGAGTGAGGGAACCCAC
>NZ_QCZL01000108.1:0-272 GCF_003634395.1 Yersinia sp. IP36721 | reverse complement strand
TCGGCTCGAACCTTTACGGTTCTCATCCCTACGATTTGAAACAGTACATCACTTCATCATGGTGGGTCGTGCGGGATGATTCGTCCTGCAGACTCACCCTTACGGGTCAACGCCTTCGCGTTGCTGTCTCACTTCGTTCGGCTCGAACCTTCACGGTTCTCATCCCTACGATTTGAAACAGTACATCACTTCATCATGGTGGGTCGTGCGGGATTCGAACCTGCGACCAATTGATTAAAAGTCAACTGCTCTACCAACTGAGCTAACGACCC
>NZ_QCZL01000107.1:0-283 GCF_003634395.1 Yersinia sp. IP36721 | reverse complement strand
GGCGATACTGCCTTCAGTGAACACACAGCGTAGGTCTGACACCTGATTCATCCTTGAAATCCATTCAATATCCTTATCAATGTCATGTATATTTATCATACTGCGATGGAAAAATCAGGAAAATCGATAAAAATGCGGCTGGTTACATCATGCTGGCTGATGTGTCAGTGTCAGTGTCAGTACATTTCTAGGATTATCTGATGAGAATGTAAGTATCCCAGCTTTAGTTCCACACACTTTTTGAGATTTCCGGTTTCTCAGCCATCAGCCGATATTCTTCCGG
>NZ_QCZL01000106.1:0-314 GCF_003634395.1 Yersinia sp. IP36721 | reverse complement strand
TCTAACATCATTTGCCGTTGTTGAGGGTTTAGACCTTGAACAACGGTTTTTAGTAACTTGTCACCGGTTTTAGCGCTAGGGCTTATGGTGTGGGAAAAAGTGAGATTTAAAACAAAAGTATGCCCACACTCAACATCAGCACATGCACAGTAAATATCAGCAATTTCACGGTGCTTACGGTTCGTCTTTTTAATGATAGCCATAGCACCGCACTCTGTACATTCGATTTTTAATACGCGCATGTTCTTGGCTCCAAAAGTGGCGAACTTCTGGAATTTTAACCGTTTTTGCCTCATAACTCACCCGTTTTAGGT
>NZ_QCZL01000105.1:0-314 GCF_003634395.1 Yersinia sp. IP36721 | reverse complement strand
TCTAACATCATTTGCCGTTGTTGAGGGTTTAGACCTTGAACAACGGTTTTTAGTAACTTGTCACCGGTTTTAGCGCTGGGGCTAATGGTGTGGGAAAAGGTCACATTCATTACAAAAGTGTGGCCACATTCCACATCATTACAGGCGCAATATAAATCTGAAATCTGCCGATGTTTACGGTTGGTTTTTCGGATAATGGCCGCGCCACCGCATTCAGGGCATAAGACTTTCATCACTCGCATGTTCTTGGCTCCAAAAGTGGCGAACTTCTGGAATTTTAACCGTTTTTGCCTCATAACTCACCCGTTTTAGGT
>NZ_QCZL01000104.1:0-326 GCF_003634395.1 Yersinia sp. IP36721 | reverse complement strand
TCCTGGTAGTCTTGCAGGTCTGCCGCCAGCGTTAGCGTCACGACGGTTTCCCACTGGCTCACCACGTTGCCTTGCAAGCTCACATCCGCCCACACCTTCACCGGCTTCGTGGTCACGGTAATATTCTGGTGCGCCACCAGACCGGTACGCAGCCCGCCCACGTAGGCATTACCTGCATTGACGTAATATTGCTGGCCTGTTTTGGCCACTAAAAAACCATCAGCAAAGAATGCGCCGCTGCCGTAGTGATCAAGGTTAATCAACCGTTGCATTTCATCAATGCCGGTCAGGCGAGCGGTAAAATCAATCTGCCATGTTTCCGCTGG
>NZ_QCZL01000103.1:0-326 GCF_003634395.1 Yersinia sp. IP36721 | reverse complement strand
TCCTGGTAGTCTTGCAGGTCTGCCGCCAGCGTTAGCGTCACGACGGTTTCCCACTGGCTCACCACGTTGCCTTGCAAACTCACGTCTGCCCACACCTTGATCGGCTGGGTGGTCACGGTAATATTCTGGTTAGCGGCTAAATAGGTGCGTAGTCCGCCCACATAAGCATGGCCTGCGGTCACGTAATATTGCTGACCGGTTTTGGCAACGAGAAAGCCATCGGCAAAAAATGCACCGCTGCCGTAGTGGTCAAGGTTAATCAACCGTTGCATTTCATCAATGCCGGTCAGGCGAGCGGTAAAATCAATCTGCCATGTTTCCGCTGG
>NZ_QCZL01000102.1:0-346 GCF_003634395.1 Yersinia sp. IP36721 | reverse complement strand
CCCGCCGCTGCCAGGTTCCAGCCCGCGCTTGAACCGATAGCGATGCTGATTTTCTCGCCGTCTTTAGAACCCACTTGGAAATCGTAGTTGGAATCGGTCGCAGTACGGTTGTCCAGGACTTTGATACCGTTGAAATCGGTTTGCTTGGTCACACGGTTGATTTCTTCCATACGCTGGTTAACTTCAGACTGGATGGAATCGATATCGGATGCAGAGTTAGAGCTGCTTTGTGCCTGAACGGTCAGATCACGTACGCGCTGCAGGTTGTTGTTGATCTCACCCAACGCGCCTTCTGCGGTCTGAGACAGAGAAATACCGTCGTTCGCGTTACGCGCAGCCTGAGTCA
>NZ_QCZL01000101.1:0-352 GCF_003634395.1 Yersinia sp. IP36721 | reverse complement strand
AGACCCCATGCCAAAAGCGTGGGGTTTTTGCTATGGAAAAAAGACAGACGCGAGGCGGATAAAAGTCATTGCCGCCCTCGAACCGAGCCTCCTGCGATTGCGGGGGGCTTTTTGCGTTTAAGGGCATGGGAACCCCCGGGAATGCCGGGCGTTGAAGGCGTATATGGCGATTTTCATTCCATAAGGGGCGGCTTATCCGGTAAATTGCGCCGCCGTTGACGTTTTCAGGCAGTAAATTCGCAGCATTTTCAGGCAGATACAGTCACTCACCGGGCTTATATTTTATTAAAAAGCCATGTAACCAACGAACCAGGTCGGTTTTATCGGAAACTCATCCTCATTAATGGGTATT
>NZ_QCZL01000100.1:0-367 GCF_003634395.1 Yersinia sp. IP36721 | reverse complement strand
ATGGTTTGAGTGCGGCCACTGCCTTCCTGTAGTTGCGGTTTGTAGGTTTCGGCGCAGTTGGCAATGGCGACCAAATCCCCGGCGCTGTCGTACAGGCCGATTTCACGGATCCACCAACCGCCCTCATTCTCCGGGATAACCTGCTCGGCAATAATCTGGCTGGTATTGACCGGGTCAATGCTCAAGGCATTCAGCGCTGCCCGGCGTTTCTCGCCGATAAGCTGGGTTTGTGCTGGATTGGGCGCGGGTAAAGCACCGCCGCCGTCGCCCACGGCCATTTGGGTGATGTCTAATCGGGTGCCGAGCGCGGTGGCGTTCGCCAGTTTGGCCGCCCCGACGTGGGTCAGAAGTGCATAGAATCTAGCGG
>NZ_QCZL01000099.1:0-370 GCF_003634395.1 Yersinia sp. IP36721 | reverse complement strand
GAACGTGATCGGATAATGCAGTGACGGAAGCATTAGCCGCAGCCTTAACCGCTCTCGGCGTCGCCGCCTCGGTTTCACTGTTGCTGTCGGTGGCATTGCTCAGTCTGACAAAGCCTTTTTCGCTTAACGTCGCATCGGGATGATTGCGTGATTTGGCATGGTCAGCCAGTACGTTATCTGCGTACTGCTTAACTTCAATCACCTTATCATCGACATATTTGCGCGTCGCCAGTACCACCGACGGGTCGATTTTCAATGTCACCGCTTCGGTGCTGCTGACAATCAAAATCATCCGAATGGTTTGAGTGCGGCCACTGCCTTCCTGTAGTTGCGGTTTGTAGGTTTCGGCGCAGTTGGCAATGGCGACCAA
>NZ_QCZL01000098.1:0-374 GCF_003634395.1 Yersinia sp. IP36721 | reverse complement strand
AACCAAAGCCTTTACCCGCGTCAAACCATTTTACTAAACCAGTCATTTTATTAGACATAGCGATACTTCCTTTATTTGTTTTTTAATTGCCATCTGGCGTAACGGTCAGAAATATTAATAGTTATGGGCATCGCTAGAGAGGCATTGACAAAGAAGGTATCGTTCGGATAACGCTAATTCGACGTACTGCTTAACTAAAACTGCTGACATAATCTTTACTGCAAACCGGTAATACTTTTTATGGAGAGGGCTTTCACTGCTCAGGGAAACCCGTCATCGCGATCGGAAAGCCTCTTCCCGTTATTGCCTGTCTTTACAGGACAACAACATTGGCCGCCGAAGGCCCTTTCGCGCCGTTCTCAATCGAGAACTCT
>NZ_QCZL01000097.1:0-393 GCF_003634395.1 Yersinia sp. IP36721 | reverse complement strand
GGTAAATCTACGGAGAGACAAGTTTTAGCTGCAGTGTTTCAATTTTCAGCTTGTTCCAGATTGTTAAAGAGCAATATCTTAAACACGACTCGTTAAAGTCATCTTTAAGATATTCAGTTGATAATGTCTTTCACTCATTATCGGATGGCGTCCCCAAGGGGATTCGAACCCCTGTTACCGCCGTGAAAGGGCGGTGTCCTAGGCCTCTAGACGATGGGGACACAGGAAATTCCGACTAAATCAAAAACTTAATCGTTTCTCGTGTCATCATGAGTCGAAACTCACGACATCAACAGGTGCTCTTGCTCATTACTATTATCAGACAATCTGTGTGGACACTACGCAATGCGTATCATTAGGTAAGGAGGTGATCCAACCGCAGGTTCCCCTACG
>NZ_QCZL01000096.1:0-416 GCF_003634395.1 Yersinia sp. IP36721 | reverse complement strand
TTGCGGGGGCTTTTTTGTGTCTGTTATTTATTGGTTTTTTAATAAAAACACGCGATTTAATTAAAGCTATGAATGCATGTGCCGATAAATAAAGGGACGGTGATTGAAGCCGTAGGCAAGAAGCCTAAACATTAGCCGAAACATATTTAAGGAATAATACCATGGCGGTAATTAACACTAACAGCCTGTCTCTGATGACACAGAACAACCTGAATAAATCCCAGTCTTCTTTAGGCACCGCCATTGAGCGTCTGTCTTCTGGTCTGCGTATTAACAGTGCCAAGGATGATGCTGCGGGTCAGGCGATCGCCAACCGTTTCACTTCAAACATCAACGGTCTGACTCAGGCTGCGCGTAACGCGAACGACGGTATTTCTCTGTCTCAGACCGCAGAAGGCGCGTTGGGTGAGATCAAC
>NZ_QCZL01000095.1:0-423 GCF_003634395.1 Yersinia sp. IP36721 | reverse complement strand
CTCTCTTCACCACATTCGGCTGGGTACTGTTTCACAACGATTGGATTAACCAACCCAGTACCCATGCGAATGTAGAAAGCAAAAAGCCCAACCGGTTAGGGGTGGGCCTTTAATGTTTTATTGGTGACTCAACTACATCACCGCTCTTCGCCTTTGACGTCCGAGCTTAACTGAAATATACACTTTCAAAACCTAAAAGCAATACATTTCGTAAATATTTTCTATTTATGCAGCGATTGGTAGGGTTTCTTTCTCCATTTCCGACTTTAACAAGTGAAATAATGTTGCGTTGAATATCTCACGGCACCACCTGATCCGGTCAATGGATTGCTTTAGCGTCAGGTGTGGGGCGTGAACGCGATTTAGGTAACATGCGATTTCTTGCATGTCTTTGCGCTCACAATAGTATTGAATAGCTACAGC
>NZ_QCZL01000094.1:0-430 GCF_003634395.1 Yersinia sp. IP36721 | reverse complement strand
TACGGCTTCAATTTTGAATTCTTCAGTGAAATTTTTGGCTGACATAAACACTCCTTCATTGAGCCTCCATTATGAGGCAAAAAAGTGTCTACGAAACCCGGGTCTATTCACTACCAGTTGACCCCGACGTGCCCCAGCGAAGTCCTTCAACATCTCCATCAGCATAAATAATTCCTGTTTTGGATCCATCATCTGCAACTAATTTAAATGCGGTTGCGGTTCCTTTGGAGGTCAAGTTTCCTGGGAGAGAGATATTTTCATCTAACTTACTAATGGCGTTAACAATTCTACTATCATTTCCAGCGGCAACCGTTCCTGTCGTTATTCCAACGCTACGAGTGGCTGAATCCCCCAAACCAAGGTTTGCGAGATCACCGGCGGCAACACTTTCTTTAGTCACCAGCCTTGCTGTGACACACTCCGATTATTT
>NZ_QCZL01000093.1:0-441 GCF_003634395.1 Yersinia sp. IP36721 | reverse complement strand
GTTTCGTAAGCCCAGCAGTTCACTGTCTCCTCACTTGCCGTGGAGGCTTCCGAGCAGGGTTGGCGCGAAAGTGGGGTTCTGCGAACGTCCCTCGGGCGCGCTTGTCAGGCAAGCCAGCGCTAGATTCGCCTGCGGGCGTTATCAGGATGCCATGCCATCCTGGCCCTGTGGCTCAAGGCGCGCTTTCAACAGCTGACGGCTGTTCACTCTTGGCCTCATCCCTGCTCGGCCCGCTTCCTGATTGCGCCTGTTGAGTGCAAAACCAGTGTTCTTACGAATCACAATTTGCCTTTCGTTTTTGATAGGGCTTTTGACATTGAGTTTGATTTTTCAGAGCACATTTGAGCGGCTGAGACGATGAGTGAGGGAACCCACTTAGTGGGCAGGCGATACGTGCGGAGGCGCGGATTGTTAAGGCTCGCGCTTACGAGCCTTAACTCG
>NZ_QCZL01000092.1:0-465 GCF_003634395.1 Yersinia sp. IP36721 | reverse complement strand
CTCTCTTCACCACATTCGGCTGGGTACTGTTTCACAACGATTGGATTAACCAACCCAGTACCCATGCGAATGTAGAATGCAAAAAGCCCCGGCGATTAACCGAGGCTTCTAATTTTTGTGGTGGTGAGTCAGCTCAAGACGGCATTCACAAGCGCCGTTTACTTACTACCCCTCTACCACCACCGCTCTTCGCCTTTGACGTCCGAGCTTAACTGAAATATACACTTTCAAAACTTAAAAGCAATACATTACGTAAATATTTTCTATTTATGCGGCGATTAGTAGGTTTTCTTTCTCCACTTCCGACCTCAACAAGTGAAATAATGTTGCGTTGAATATCTCACGGCACCACCTGATCCGATCAATGCATTGCTTTAGCGTCAGGTGCGGGGCGTGAACGCGATTTAGGTAACATGCGATTTCTTGCATGTCTTTGCGCTCACAATAGTATTGAATAGCTACAGC
>NZ_QCZL01000091.1:0-493 GCF_003634395.1 Yersinia sp. IP36721 | reverse complement strand
CAGGAGGCAGCATGAAATCCAATGTATGGCACGAGCTTGCAAAAGCTCCACGCAGAAGTTACCTGGGTAAATTACAGCGCATCACTCCAGTGCAGGATCGGTGGGTAAGGTCAGTCCTAAATATGTGGGGGCAGGCTGTCGGTGGTGACACCGCGCCGACAGGAAGTTGTGGTGTTATTGGCAGACTCATGATTGTCAGTGCGTGGGATGAAAATAAAGGAGCCTCAATTGTGAAGACTGTGGAGGACCTCCACAAATTGGGCTACCGGGGAACCGAATTATTCCAGAAAGCCAAAGAGATAATTAACCCGAGAAACTCATTCAGCAATCTTTTCGCGCGCGCCAACGAGGGAGAAGAAGCTGCATTTGTCGATCAGGTAGTCCTCAAAGCATTTACTCAAAGTAATCCGATTCGTGCTGTAGCTATTCAATACTATTGTGAGCGCAAAGACATGCAAGAAATCGCATGTTACCTAAATCGCGTTCACGCCCC
>NZ_QCZL01000090.1:0-500 GCF_003634395.1 Yersinia sp. IP36721 | reverse complement strand
CGTCCTGCATGCCTGGCGTATGCTCATCGTAAACTGCGTGGTCAGATAGTTGACGAGCTCACGCTTTATCGCTGGTTTTAAAGCTTTTTTTCGATGACGTCTTTCAGCGCACGGCATTCCAGACTCAGGTCGGCAAACATCTGCTTCAGACGGCGATTCTCGTCTTCTAGATCTTTGATTTTTTTGATATCAGCGGCTTCCATCCCGCCATATTTCGCCTTCCAATTGTAATAGCTGGCTTCGGAAATAGCAGCCTCGCGGCACACATCTTTGACGGTCCTACCCGCTTCGACGGACTTCAGTACGGCGATGATCTGGTGCTCGGTAAATCGGATCTTGCGCATAAGGATCTCCTCAGGTGACATCATCAGTATGTCGGAAGATCTCTAAAAGTGAATGGGCCGTTTAAGCGGGATACTTACAGTTGGACTAAACATTATCCTCAAGCAGGAAGACCCGATGCGATTCAACATACTCAATATGTACGTACTACTAAATCC
>NZ_QCZL01000089.1:0-527 GCF_003634395.1 Yersinia sp. IP36721 | reverse complement strand
GGTAAATCTACGGAGAGACAAGTTTTAGCTGCAGTGTTTCAATTTTCAGCTTGTTCCAGATTGTTAAAGAGCAATATTTCACAACATACTGTCCACCTTGCGGCAGCAATATATTTTGAAATAGTTTTATATGGTGGAGCTAAGCGGGATCGAACCGCTGACCTCCTGCGTGCAAGGCAGGCGCTCTCCCAGCTGAGCTATAGCCCCATATAAAAAGCAAATACCTTATTGCTGCAACTCATGTCCAGACAAGGCGCAGACACGCACGTTTATTGTTATAAACGAATGTGACGGTAACGCACTACAGGGATGAGTTGGTGGGTCTGAGTGGACTTGAACCACCGACCTCACCCTTATCAGGGGTGCGCTCTAACCACCTGAGCTACAGACCCAACAAGGTACTAAAGCCCGACTAATCTCTCAGCCCGGCCTTATTTGCTCGTTACTTTCTATCAGACAATCTGTGTGGACACTACGCAATGCGTATCATTAGGTAAGGAGGTGATCCAACCGCAGGTTCCCCTACG
>NZ_QCZL01000088.1:0-640 GCF_003634395.1 Yersinia sp. IP36721 | reverse complement strand
GTGGCTAAGTTTGCAGCAGGCTTCCGTAAGAGTGAGAGCGTTACGGCGCGGTAGTGATTTTAGTAGCGCTTCATGCTGTGTGGGATATGTACATCAGGGAGCGGTGGTACTTTATTCATGCGGTATTCATTTTGGCATCGGGGGCACTGATGAACAAAGAAATTATTGGACTTAACTGTTTGAATGCTAGGCTGAAGTATAGATATCTGGTGATCGCCGAAGCAGTGTGCACAAAGGTCATGAGGCTCAATAACGTCATCGGAAGAAGACTTAGATCTGTACACGACAGATCCACCTTCCGTTTTGTGAAGTTCGTAGTTCTCGGCCTGCACAATAAACATCTCGATTTTGTTATTTTCTTCGCGAAGCTGTCCTGTGATGTATCGCTCAGCCTGATAAAGGCCAGAGAGCTCCGCATTAAGCATCTGTAACTCAGTAATTTTTTCTGAAAGATCACCTGCTGCTTTCCGAATAACTAATTCATCATGACTTTCTTTGATTATCTTCAATAAATCAAAAGCTTGCTTTGCTGCAGTCAAACTAGAAAAAACGTCCATTTGAATAATTCTCTAACTGTAGGGGTGATTACAGTTTATTCGATTTCTTGCTGTAGGGGTATAGCAGAACCACCGCCGCCTGA
>NZ_QCZL01000087.1:0-641 GCF_003634395.1 Yersinia sp. IP36721 | reverse complement strand
AATTCTCTAACTGTAGGGGTGATTACAGTTTATTCGATTTCTTGCTGTAGGGGTATAGCAGAACCACCGCCGCCTGACGTGGTTAAATATAGTTCAGGCAACTATTTATTGGTCATCGCACCAACCGCAAAGAAGCCCACCACATAGTTAAGGGGTAAGAGAATGGAAACAACACAAAGTGTTCTTTTAGCAGCATGTGAAGCAGCAGAAAAAGTAGATGAGATTATCAAGTCACGTGGATTGGTTGGACATGAGTCGGCTGTACTTGAGGCATTAAAGGCGGCGTACGAAAACAGCCGCCAGACAGGAATGGTTATTAACGAACCCCAATCTTCTTAGCTATCTGTTCAACAAGATGCACTTCTTGCGCGTTCATTGCTGATATGGCGCACCCACATGAGGCACATTGAACAAAATAAATTATATGCCCACTACCTTTAACCTTCGTATTAGTTCCAAGCTCAAAAGACGTTGAATCGCATTTCGGACATTTTGTTGTTAGCGCCATCTTTAATTCCCTGCATTGACTGTGGAATAACCAACATATCAATTTTTCTTGACTGTGGAAAGCAGGGAAACCACGGCTGGGCGTGGATAAATATCCCAGCACAAATTACATAAGGTCGCATAACGCGGCCTTT
>NZ_QCZL01000086.1:0-649 GCF_003634395.1 Yersinia sp. IP36721 | reverse complement strand
GTGGCAGCGAGCCTTACCGTGATAACCGCCTCACCCGCTGGGAGCAGTGGCAATATCAGTATGATGCCTTTGGCAATATGGTGGTCAGGCAGGACAGCGCCCGTATCCAGCGTTATCGCTACGACGGAGATAACCGGTTGGTGGGGGCCAAGGGGGACGGGCCGAAGGGATTGTTTGAGGCGCAGTACCACTATGATGCGCTAGGCCGCCGGTTGAGCAAGAGCGTGAGCACCCGGCAGGAGCGGCACGAAACGCATTTTCTGTGGCAAGGACTGCGGTTGCTGCAAAGCCGCACCGCAGACAGCCAACAAACCTACTGTTACGACCCGAACGAAGCCTATACGCCGTTGGCCTGCATTGAACGGCGCTACGGTGAAGACCAGTTGTATTGGTATCATACCGACCTGAACGGCTCACCGCAGGAAGTGACCAACAAACAGGGCGACATGGTGTGGTCAGGGCAATATGGGGTGTTTGGGCAGGTGACCCGCCAGACGGAGGCGATGTGGCGCAACCTCAGCAAACCGCTGGGGCAGTTCAGGCAGCTGCTGCGTTATGCCGGGCAATATCTGGATGAAGAAACCGGGTTACACTACAATACTTACCGCTATTATGCACCGGAAGTCGGTCGGTTTATCACGCCTGACCC
>NZ_QCZL01000085.1:0-653 GCF_003634395.1 Yersinia sp. IP36721 | reverse complement strand
CTGTAATTTACCCAGGTAACTTCTGCGTGGAGCTTTTGCAAGCTCGTGCCATACATTGGATTTCATGCTGCCTCCTGATTTTCTTTTAGCCGCTTTAATTCCAGCCGGTAGTAATCACGAATGCCTTTTAACTCTTCGACGGTGTAACTGCGGCGTTCGTGGTTATTCTCGATAGCCTCAACGGTCTTAATGCCAATGCGCTTAATCAGCTCGACGCGGTACGGAACGATATTCCCGCTCTTGTGCTGGTTGCATACTGAACATTGTTTATGGATTTGCCGGGGGTCGAATCTGAATTGAGGTGCTGCTGCGGTTGTTCTGTAGTGTCCAGCATCCCACTGTGCCGCTAAATGGGTACCACATGATACGCAGGGTAGGCTTGAATCACGGGCTCTTACAAAGGCGTTGACGGCTTGCTGTGCCTGCTTAATCCAATACGTTTTGGGCTGGGCATTAATTCTTCTGACTTTTAGCTGCTTCCGATCCTCCTTTTGCCGCTCCTGCCTTTGCTTAATCTCGTTATCGTAGTTCTGCTTTCGCCTCTCTTTCATAACCAGAACCGCGTATTCTATTTTGTGCTCTTCGCAGCACCACCACTCGTATATCGCGGCCGGTTTAAATCTCGTTTTACACACTTTACAATTTCGACTCTT
>NZ_QCZL01000084.1:0-653 GCF_003634395.1 Yersinia sp. IP36721 | reverse complement strand
CTGTAATTTACCCAGGTAACTTCTGCGTGGAGCTTTTGCAAGCTCGTGCCATACATTGGATTTCATGCTGCCTCCTGGAGAAGTTTTAGCTTTTTCAGTTCCAGCCGGTAGTAATCTCGAATGCTTTTCAGCTCTTCAATGCTGTAACTGCTGCGTTCGTGGTTGTTTTCGATAGCCTCCACTGTCTCAATTCCAATGCGCTTAATCAGCTCGACGCGGTACGGAACGATATTCCCGCTCTTGTGCTGATTGCATACTGAACATTGTTTATGGATTTGCCGGGGGTCGAATCTGAATTGAGGTGCTGCTGCGGTTGTTCTGTAGTGCCCTGCGTCCCACTGTGCTGCTGAAGTGGTGCCACATGATACGCATGGTAGGCTTGAATCTCGTGCTCTTACAAAGGCGTTGACGGCTTGCTGTGCTTGCTTAGTCCAATATGCTTTTGGCTTGGCGTTAATCTTCCTGACTTTAAGTTCTTTTCTTTCCTCCTTTTCTTTCTGTCGCCTTCGCTGTTCGGATTTTCTTAACGCATCATCATGAGCTTTTTTCGCCAACTGCTTTATGTGCTCATCTTTATGCTCTTCGCAGCACCACCACTCGTATATCGCGGCCGGTTTAAATCTCGTTTTACACACTTTACAATTTCGACTCTT
>NZ_QCZL01000083.1:0-691 GCF_003634395.1 Yersinia sp. IP36721 | reverse complement strand
TCATTAATTAATCCAAAACCATAAATACCAACGGCCTCCCATCGGTGGCCGGGGATTTTTATTACCTAAATTCGGAGTCAGCACCATGCATATGCATAAAACAGTAGGGCAGGAAATGAGTCACCGGGCGGCGGCTGAGTCGCGCCAAAACGCTTTAGATATAGCAAGAAAAGAGGCTAAAGCCGATGCCGCTGTGAGTTTTTCTAGCCACTTAGATCGGCTGGCAACGCATGTGGTTAATGAGGGGCTTTCGTCAGTTGAGATTGCAGAGCTGCTACGACAGGAAGCTGAAAAGTTTAACCGAGCCAGATAAGGCACTCATTACTTAAATAAGGGTTGTGCAATGCATATCAAAATTGGCGATCAACATGTTATTACCAGTGACAGTCTGCAATTTATTCTCAATGAAATAAAAATCGGTAAGAAAGGTAAAAATGAAGGCCAGGAGCGTCTGGAGCCGGTTGCTTATTATCTAACAATTGAACAATTAGTTGCCGGTCTTATTAGGAGACATATATTAGCCTCGTCGGTTGATAGCTTCGCCTCTTTGGCGGCTGAGATTGGCCGCATTGGTAAGTTATGCCAAGACGCATTTTCATCTTTAAGAACGAGCGGCGAATGACTGCGGCCATTCAGCGCCCAGTAAGCGATTTCACTGACGGGGATATTTTATCCCTGTCTTTGCCGTTTC
>NZ_QCZL01000082.1:0-706 GCF_003634395.1 Yersinia sp. IP36721 | reverse complement strand
ATTCTGGGCAAATGGCGGTGAGTTGGGTGTGAACAGTGATCAATCAGAAAAATCATCATCCCTGCTCCGCTGCAGGAATATACTTATAAATTGTCTTAGGTGACACTTCCAGAACCAACGCCACCTGATGCAACGTTGCCCCTTGAGCAAACATTCGTCTAGCACGCGCAATAACCTCATCGGTCATAATACGACGCCGCCCTCCTATCCGCCCTTCCGCTCTCGCAGCAGCCAGCCCGGCACAGGTACGCTCGACAATTAACTCTCTTTCCATTTCCGCCAGCGCACTCATAACATGAAAAAAGAAACGCCCCATCGCCGTTCCTGTATCAATACTGTCCGTAAGGCTACGAAAGTGAATACCCCGACTCTTTAAATCTTCCACCAGTGTAATAAGGTGCCTGACACTGCGCCCAAGGCGATCCAGCTTCCAGACAACCAGACTGTCACCGGTAGATAGATGGCGCATGGCTTTTTTCAATCCCGGTCGGTCGGTGGATTTTCCGCTGATTTTATCCTCAAAAATCAGGTCGCATTTTGCACTAACTAAGGCATTACGTTGCAATTCGGTGTTTTGGTCATTTGTTGATACCCGGATATAGCCGATCAGCATGTTGATTTCCCCGAAAAAATAATCGGAGTGTGTCACAGCAAGGCTGGTGACTAAAGAAAGTGTTGCCGCCGGTGATCTCGCAAACCTTGGTTT
>NZ_QCZL01000081.1:0-772 GCF_003634395.1 Yersinia sp. IP36721 | reverse complement strand
TGCTCTTCGCAGCACCACCACTCGTATATCGCGGCCGGTTTAAATCTCGTTTTACACACTTTACAATTTCGACTCTTCGGGAGCTTGGCTATCATTCCCGGCCTCCTTCTCTGATTTATCAACGCATTTCTGATGGGCGTAGGTTTCACCCTTGTTAAGCATCAAGAAGCAATACACGCATACGGATTGCGGTAACTGAGTCATCGCGTTCTCCTTACTCTGTCGAATTTGGCGCGCAGCAAAACGCATATGTGATCATATGTGGGTATTTCGCTGGCCGGGATTGGGGGTTTAGGTTTGGTTCGGGATGTCTTGCGGAAGATAAGATTGTCTAGGGCGAAAACTATGCTGCTTTGCCTTTGTCGCATGGTGTATTTCCCCACCGGTTAGCCCACTCGATTTCCAGCTTGGATGCATCGCTGAATATCACGCCCTGCTCAGTGCCGAACCAGTAGATAGCCTCGATAACCTCCACCATCTCACTCACTCGCATCTTGCTAGTACGCTGGCCGAACATCACCACCCCGCCGCCGATTCCAGGAGCCGTACGCTGATCCTGATTTTTGGCCTTAGCCACCATCGCAGTAATCAGGTCTTTCCAGTCAGCTTCATCGTACTTCTCACCGAACCAGAGAACCTGTTTTGATAGGTCGTGCAAAAGTGGCCACATTTTCCGATTCTGGTCATTGCTGCGTTTCTTCTCCTGAATGAGAACCTCAATCGGCTTTTTCTCATCAAGCGGCACACTGCGGATCGCTGCTATGGCGTTGTC
>NZ_QCZL01000080.1:0-774 GCF_003634395.1 Yersinia sp. IP36721 | reverse complement strand
GCAGGACGGTGTTTCGTTATCAACCGAATACACGACGTGATGAACCGGTGATCCAGAGGCTGACTGAGGCGGCTGAACGCTATCCCCGCTATGGATTTAAGAAGCTTTTTCAGGTGCTTCGCAGGCAGGGATACGCCTGGAACCACAAGCGCATACACCGGATTTACTGTCTGCTAAAACTGAATTTTCGTCGTAAAGGGAAACAACGCCTGCCGGTGCGTAATCCGGCGCCGCTGGCCACGCCGGAAGCCCTCAACCAAAGCTGGTCGATTGATTTTATGCACGACGCGCTGACATGTGGCCGACGTTTTCGGACCTTCAACGTCGTGGATGATTTTAACCGCGAGGCTCTGGCTATCGAAATTGACCTGAATATTCCGGCGCAGCGCATTGTGCGGGTGCTGGACAGAATAGCGGCAAACCGTGGCTATCCGCTGAAGATGCGGATGGATAACGGGCCGGAATTGATATCACTGGCGCTGGCACAATGGGCTGAAGACCATGGCGTGATGCTGGAATTTATCAAGCCCGGCAAACCAACACAGAACGCGTTTATCGAACGGTTTAACCGAACGTACCGGACCGAAATACTGGATTTTTATCTGTTCAGAACACTGAATGAAGCACGGGAAATAACGGAGCGCTGGCTGAATGAATACAACAGTGAGCGGCCTCATGAATCCCTGAATAATCTGACGCCGGAAGAATATCGGCTGATGGCTGAGAAACCGGAAATCTCAAAAAGTGTGTGGAACTAAAGCTGGGATACTTACA
>NZ_QCZL01000079.1:0-839 GCF_003634395.1 Yersinia sp. IP36721 | reverse complement strand
TTTTGTGCCTGTAATCTGACAATCTCACCACCCTACCCGCTTTAAACACTACTCACCTCACACTTTTCACGCCTGATCGCTCGGCGCGAAGGGTCTCGTCTGAATTATTTTCAAAATAAATTCCTTTTGTTATCATGTAAATATAACTTTATTCATGGTTATTATAATTAAGGTTATTGCTCACACCCATAACTTAGGTTATCTTTATCCCATCGAAACGAAACATCGATGCGGCAGACAGGAACTACTCGCCGCGCCAGTCAGGACGACAGGCTGCTCATTAACAAAGCGGGGAACGAAAGCATAGATGCTCATCAATCCTCGTGACGGATTTCTCCCGGATAGTCTGGGAGACCAAAGAGAAGTTGGCTTTGGGATGTGGTGTAGCTCAACTGGATAGAGCGCCCTCAGCGGAGGGAGGTGAGCACTAATCAAGGTTCATAACCCAGATTATCTTACGCGGTCCGGCCGGACGATATGCAGGTTCGAACCCTGCCACCACATCACCAAAGCCAATCACCGGAGGTAATCATGGTAGCGATCACAATCAAACCAGCTAAAGAGAATTCAAAGACACGCAAATTTAAGCGTACAAGTGAATTCTTCGCGGCGAAGGATGCCAACCGAGTGCTGGCAAGCCGAATTGAAGCAGCGTTCACAAAGCTCTCTGAGGGCTGCACATCGAGGGTATACAAAGCAACGATTCCTGTACCGGTTCGCAGCGCCGAGCAGCCAAGCGCGGACAATATATGTTTGCCTGAAGTGGCTAAGTTTGCAGCAGGCTTCCGTAAGAGTGAGAGCGTTACGGCGCGGTAGTGATTTTAGTAGCGCTTCATGCT
>NZ_QCZL01000078.1:0-854 GCF_003634395.1 Yersinia sp. IP36721 | reverse complement strand
AACATTAACGGTTTGACTCAGGCTGCGCGTAACGCGAACGACGGTATTTCTCTGTCTCAGACCGCAGAAGGCGCGTTGGGTGAGATCAACAACAACCTGCAGCGCGTACGTGATCTGACCGTTCAGGCACAAAGCAGCTCTAACTCTGCATCCGATATCGATTCCATCCAGTCTGAAGTTAACCAGCGTATGGAAGAAATCAACCGTGTGACCAAGCAAACCGATTTCAACGGTATCAAAGTCTTGGACAACCGTACTGCGACCGATACTGGTTATGATTTCCAGGTGGGTTCTAAAGACGGCGAGAAAATCAGCATCGCTATCGGTTCAAGCGCGGGCTGGAACCTGGCGGCAGCGAAAGCAGATGGCACTTCATCTGATTCAGTGAATACCTATGCTTTCACTAAAACTGCAGACGCTTCAGCAGCACAAACTGCGTATGATGCAGCGAAGAAAACCTCTGATGCATCTGGCGTAGCTGGCGATATCGCTGCAACGGCTACGGCGAAAACCGATCTCGACGCTAAAATGAAACTGGCAGCTGACGCAGGCGAAGCGGTTAACGGTAACGTGCGTACCGTTGCTGCCAAAGGCTTCGACGTGCTGAAAGGCACCGTTGGTGCAGATAGCAAAGCTCCGGGCACCACGCCATTGGCTGATATCGATAAAGCCCTGAAAGCGGTTGATACTCAGCGCAGTACTTTGGGTGCATCTCAGAACCGTTTTGAGTCAACCATCACCAACCTGAACAACACTGTAAACAACCTGACTTCCGCGCGTAGCCGTATTCAGGATGCCGATTACTCTACCGAAGTGTCCAACATGAGCCGTGCGCAGATCCTGCAGCAGGCAGG
>NZ_QCZL01000077.1:0-874 GCF_003634395.1 Yersinia sp. IP36721 | reverse complement strand
TTTTGTGCCTGTAATCTGACAATCTCACCACCCTACCCGCTTTAAACACTACTCACCTCACACTTTTCACGCCTGATAGCCAGGTGCGAAGGGTCACGTCTGAATTATTTTCAAATTAAATTCACTTTAAAAACAACAAATTAAACCATAAGTACGCAATAAAATGTAATTTTCGTACTTATGGTTCTTGCATTATCCGTACTATTGGTTCAATATCTATCTCAACGAAACGGCAGGACGCCAAAAGTACGACAGGAAGTGCTCTTTAAGATAACAGCGCTGAAAAGCGCGAAGTACCAAAGCGAATGAGTTTTGGGATGTGGTGAGTCGGCAACAGGCACAGCCAACACCAGGGCATGCTGTCCCACCACATCACCAAAGCTTATTAACCGGAGGTAACACCATGGCTCATCAAGGTTATGACAACGCCAGACAGCGCCGTAACGATAAGCGCAAAGCTCTGACAGCAGCATACAACGCTCAGCACGGCATCGTAGAACTGGAGTCGCGCGAAGTTAAGCGCCCTACTCTGCGATTGAACCGCAAGCCTAACAGCCGCATAGAAAGCGCTATCAAGCCTATCAGCTTTGAATACAGAGCGCAGATAGAGAAAGCGGCGGAGTTTTACGGGGCGATATCTGAGAAAGCATCAGAGAAACGCCAGCGCGCCAATCTGAAAGTTCGCGGCAACTACGACCAGCAAGTAAACGCTCGCCAGAAAGTACGCGGTCACAGTATCCCGCTGATTTAATCGCAGCGCCGAGCAGCCAAGCGCGGACAATATATGTTTGCCGCAGGTGGCTAAGTTTGCAGCAGGCTTCCGTAAGAGTGAGAGCGTTACGGCGCGGTAGTGATTTTAGTAGCGCTTCATGCT
>NZ_QCZL01000076.1:0-890 GCF_003634395.1 Yersinia sp. IP36721 | reverse complement strand
CCGCTGTTTTCAGTCGTGAGATCAATCACCGTCAGCGTCACGCGGGGTTCCCAGCGCATGACTGCGCCATACACCGCCGCCATCAT
The DNA here is from genome assembly GCF_003634395.1 of Yersinia sp. IP36721. Lineage (NCBI taxonomy): Bacteria > Pseudomonadati > Pseudomonadota > Gammaproteobacteria > Enterobacterales > Yersiniaceae > Yersinia > Yersinia sp. IP36721. The sequence continues at coordinate 804 of NZ_QCZL01000076.1, read as the reverse complement.
TTTGAGCCGTAAGGCGGGGTTCTGCGGCTGATCAATCAGCGTGGACAGCAGCGAACCGTATTCCCGACGCATCACTCTGGAGCCTTGCGGCGTGATTAAAATATCGCTGATAGACTGGCGAATGTGAGCCATATCGGTAATGGCTTTGCCTGTCTGCGCATTCATGCCGAGATAAGTCATTGCGGCCCCCCGGAGGAATCACCGCCACCTTTGACGCCGCCGTGTTGATGGGTGTGAACCACAATGCCGTTTGAGGTCAGATTGCCACCGGAATGGTTAAAGTGGCCTCGCGCCTCGCCGCCTTCTTCAATCAGAAGGGTTCGGGTAATCAGGTGTTGAGTACATTTCACCACTGGCGTGGTGAGGGTGATCGAGGTTTCGGCCACGATATTGGCGGTTTTCATGCCGGTAATGGCTAAATGACGGGTTGTAGGTTCATATTCAAATCTGGCCCCATCGGGAAATGTCACTACGATGGCATCCGCTGAAGCCGAGGGTGCAGGGTTGCTATCGGAAAACACCGCGGGCAACACAAAAGCGGTCGTCAGTTCGCCGCCGATACTGAGGATAATCACCTGTTCCCCCACCGAGGGCGCAGCCCAAAAGCGCACCCGACCGGCGCGGGGCGTCAGCCAGTTCAGCCAGTCGGTTTCCAGTTCACCCATTTTTACCCGACATAAACCTTTGACCGTATCCACTTCGGATACAATGCCGATGCGGATCAGATTCGCCAGGGCGCGTTTAAGTGCTGCAATAAGCGTTTTCATTCAGCCAGTGTGCCGCGTGCGGGCGCGACTGGCATGT
>NZ_QCZL01000075.1:0-909 GCF_003634395.1 Yersinia sp. IP36721 | reverse complement strand
ATCAGGCGTGAAAAGTGTGAGGTGAGTAGTGTTTAAAGCGGGTAGGGTGGTGAGATTGTCAGATTACAGGCACAAAAAACCCGGCAGCGGGGCCGGGCTTCTAAGCGACAGCATTTTACTTGATATAATATTTTGACAAAACCGCAATCAAAACAGCTACAACAAGAGATCCAATAATTTTCCAAGTTTGATTATTAAGTTCTTTATGTAACTCAGTTTTCACTGATTGGATGTCTTCTTTTGAAGCTAGTTTATCTTTGATGATGGCCACGTCAGTTACGAGAGTGGCGACTTTGGTTTCTAAATCTTTTACTCTTTCAAGCATGTCATCACCTCCTCCATTTCCGCTACCATGTTGACGATTATCGCCCATATCCTGATTATCTGCAATGACAGGGGCTCTGGTTATGATGTTGACAGCTTCAACCATCAGTGCGCTCCCTGCGTTTTAGATACAAAAAAATAACACTCAGCTGAATGCAATATTTTCTCATTTTCTATTTGGTCTGGGGAGGAATATATGGAACAAACCACCTTATGCGCGCCTTCATTTTTAACATTCAATCCAAGAAGAGCCATGCTTTCTATGCTCACATAATCGTCAGCTGAAGGGGATGCGGCAACTAACGGTTCAGCCGATAACTTGTCTTTGGTGTCATTCATAATACTAATGTCTTCATGGAGGACATCTACAACAATTTTATATGTTTTATAGGATCTTATGAATAACCCAAAAATTATTCCAAGATTAATTCTTCCTGGAATATTTGAGACTTTAATCCAAGGTTCTGGTTGCCTAACCACCCTGGCTGGATCACCCTCTCTGATTTCGTGGGTGTAAATAAATGATATTTTTTCCATAACCAGACCTTTATTTATATTTGCTAAATCTCTATGGGCTAGCAGTGG
>NZ_QCZL01000074.1:0-1042 GCF_003634395.1 Yersinia sp. IP36721 | reverse complement strand
CGTCCTGCATGCCTGGCGTATGCTCATCGTAAACTGCGTGGTCAGATAGTTGACGAGCTCACGCTTTATCGCTGGTTTTAAAGCTTTTTTTCGATGACGTCTTTCAGCGCACGGCATTCCAGACTCAGGTCGGCAAACATCTGCTTCAGACGGCGATTCTCGTCTTCTAGATCTTTGATTTTTTTGATATCAGCGGCTTCCATCCCGCCATATTTCGCCTTCCAATTGTAATAGCTGGCTTCGGAAATAGCAGCCTCGCGGCACACATCTTTGACGGTCCTACCCGCTTCGACGGACTTCAGTACGGCGATGATCTGGTGCTCGGTAAATCGGATCTTGCGCATAAGGATCTCCTCAGGTGACATCATCAGTATGTCGGAAGATCTCTAAAAGTGAATGGGCCGTTTAAGCGGGATACTTACACATCAGCCAGCGCTCGGTTATACGAGATCTTTACATTACCTTGATGAAAGCAGGGTAATGATGCAAGAATAAACCGATAAGTTGGAAAAGATGCCTTCCAATCAAGAATAGAACAAATGATGATAAATCAACGATATATCTGAGAAAGGATGCTAAAAGAATAAATGCTTTTTGAGTATGCCCTCCATAAAGATACAAACAAAATTGTTCACGTTGATGCCGTTCCTAACGGCAAACGGTGTGAATGCATCTGTAAGAACTGTGGGGACGCTCTGGTAGCAAAGAACAACGGTAGGGTAATAAGCCACCATTTCTCTCACACAACCAAAGAAGAAAGCCGAGACTGTCAAATGACACAGCTGCACATCGGGATGCAGCAACACTTCTTATCGATATCCAAGTTTACCCTTCCCCAAAATTCGTTAACTCTTGATGATACTGATATATTTGTTCCTGAATTTACTACAGATGTCAGTAAATCAACCCTTGAGTACAAACTCGGGAAATACTGAATAGACCCGGGTTTCGTAGACACTTTTTTGCCTCATAATGGAGGCTCAATGAAGGAGTGTTTATGTCAGCCAAAAATTTCACTGAAGAATTCAAAATTGAAGCCGTA
>NZ_QCZL01000073.1:0-1065 GCF_003634395.1 Yersinia sp. IP36721 | reverse complement strand
TTAACAGAGGCCGCTGCCGCCGCTGCTGATGCACTGAAAAAAAGCGCCAACCTTTCTGACTTAACCAATAAATCGTCTGCCAGATCTGCTTTAGATCTGGGTAATTCAGCAACAAAAAATGTTGGTGCGGTTGCAGGAACGGTTATGGCTGGCGATGACGCCAGAGTTATAGGGGCATTGCAAGCGTCTTCAAATTTATCTGACTTGACCAATAAATCAGCATCCCGTGTAAACCTGAATGTTTATTCAAGAGATGAGGTTGTGCCTGCGCTTGGCGGTGAGTTCATAGGAAGAGTAACTTTCCCTGTTATAACCATTGGAGGGGTGCAGGGAGTTGGAATACAAATTTCAACCAATACAGAGGTGAAAGTTAATGGGGATATCGCTGGGCCTGTATGGACTAACAACCAGGATTCCCTTTTGTCTACATGGATAAGTAAACAAATAACAGCGGCAAACATGAATAAAGTCACCGCCATTCGGAGGGGCGTTGTTCATGAGGTGCCTAACACAGCACAGGCCGGAAGTTTTGCTGTAACAGCATTCGTAACACAAACCACCATTTTTGTTGCGGAGTTGCAATATCAGGTCAATGGTCAATGGATAGTCATGGGGCAGGCATAACTATGGAACTTTTAAACCTAAAAGCATACGTACCAGAGGATAAACCTTTCGGTGAAAACGCCTCATATTTTGTAGATGACACGGGTCTCGATTGGTATGAAAACAATAGAAAATTCAAGAAAAAATATAAAGTTGCAATAATTTCATCAACAGGTGTGGTGCGCGCAGTGAGTAGTGATGTGACTGAGTTGCCGATCGCTGGCTGTGATATTAGAGAATTCGATTCAATACCTGATATGTTGACTCGCATCACGAGCGACTCGGGCGAATATTGTGAGCTGGTAATGCTAGGTGAGTGGAAATATACAAAGGGTAAATTTGTTAAAGACCCTCAATATAAAATCATTAAAGCTAATGCTAAGAAGGATGATTTAATCTCTTATGCACTTAAAAAGATGAAGCCGTTGGAGTTTGCAGAAGATCTTAACATTAGCCTTGGCG
>NZ_QCZL01000072.1:0-1121 GCF_003634395.1 Yersinia sp. IP36721 | reverse complement strand
GTTGGACTAAACATTATCCTCAAGCAGGAAGACCCGATGCGATTCAACATACTCAATATGTACGTACTACTAAATCCGGGGCAACATATAAACTAGATTATCATCCAGGAGGAAATGCAAGTCAGCCGAATATTCATGGCAATGACTACTGGAAGGTTTATAAAGTCAAGAATGGTGAGGATGTTGTCTTTGGAAGGATCGGTCATGGTGAATTTAAAAACTACGATCTAATAAAAGACTCTCCAGTATATATTGATGGTGCGTTAAGAAATGGTGGTTTTTAATATGATAGACTTTAATGCTGAAATAATATCTGGTTTTTCATTAGGCAATATTAGTCTGAATAGAAATATATCTTCATATATAGATGAAATGTATTCTGTTTTTAAGGTTGAAGTTAAGGAATACTATCTTCCTGATGGGAGTAAAAATAATGCATATATATTAAATAAAACTATAACGATCGCAACTGATCATGAAGGCTTAATCTTCTCAATTGGTTGCAATGAAGAATATAAAGGGAAGTATAAAAATATATTACATACAGGGCAATCGATGAAAGAGGTTATTGCTCTAACTGAAAAACAACGTATATTTAATGGCTCAGTCATTATTGACGATGATTTTGGCTTCTCGCTTATATTGCCATCACCTTATGATGAAATCGGGGACAGCATTGAAAATATACCTAGTTATATGATATTTAAAGAAATATATGTTTCTGATTTTTCTTCGTGGCGGTCAGGTTATTGAATGAGGTTGAATGTTAATCTCTTGGAGACAGCTAGCCATTAAAAAACGCTGAGGAAGTCGCCATAAATAAAAGCCGGGAAGATCCCAAGAAGATCTTCCCGGTTATTTTTTTGTATGTTGTTACTGCTACATATTCCCCTGCTGCACCCGAATCACCACCTGACCGGGCATTACGCTGATCGCCAGCGGTTGCCCGGTCAGGCCGCACTGCGTCAGCCAGTCCTCTGGCAGAGACAGATTGCCGTTATCCCGTATCTAGTTCACGCAACCACAGCCAGCCAGAACCCGGTATAAAATTCGCCGGCCAGCTTCTGGATGAAGAATCGGGGCTGCACTACAACCGCTTCCGCTACTACGACCCGCAGGCC
>NZ_QCZL01000071.1:0-1125 GCF_003634395.1 Yersinia sp. IP36721 | reverse complement strand
CAAGTGGGTTCTAAAGACGGCGAGAAAATCAGCATCGCTATCGGTTCAAGCGCGGGCTGGAACCTGGCAGCGGCGGGTGCCGGCGGCATTTCTAGCGATACTGTCAACACCTACGAATTCAAAACCACTAAAGCAGTTAGCGATCAGCAAACTGTTGTTGATACCAAAAACACTGATTACCTGGCGAAGAAAGCTATCTCTGATGCTGATGCCACTAAACAGCCTGCGACTGATGCAGCTAAAACTGCGCTGGATACAGAAACTGCCAAAATGCCAGCACTGCTTAAAACTGCGACTGACGCAGGCGAAGCGGTTAACGGTAACGTGCGTACCGTTGCTGCCAAAGGCTTCGACGTACTGAAAGGCACCGTGACCGGCGGCGCTACTGGCGTTGCAGACGGTGGTAGCCCACTGGCTGCTATCGATAAAGCGCTGAAAGCAGTCGATACTCAGCGCAGCGTGTTGGGTGCGTCTCAGAACCGTTTTGAGTCAACCATCACCAACCTGAACAACACTGTAAACAACCTGACTTCCGCACGTAGCCGTATTCAGGATGCCGATTACTCTACCGAAGTGTCCAACATGAGCCGTGCGCAGATCCTGCAGCAGGCAGGGACTTCCGTATTGGCACAGGCTAACCAGGTTCCACAAACTGTCTTGTCTCTGCTGCGTTAATTCCCCGTCGAGCAGGATATCGAGCCTCCGCATTGCGGGGGCTTTTTTGTGTCTGTTATTTATTGGTTTTTTAATAAAAACACGCGATTTAATTAAAGCTATGAATGCATGTGCCGATAAATAAAGGGACGGTGATTGAAGCCGTAGGCAAGAAGCCTAAACATTAGCCGAAACATATTTAAAGGAAATAATACTATGGCGGTAATTAATACTAACAGCCTGTCTCTGCTGACTCAGAACAACCTGAACAAATCCCAGTCTACTTTGGGCACCGCCATTGAGCGTCTGTCTTCCGGCCTGCGTATCAACAGCGCGAAGGACGATGCAGCGGGTCAGGCGATCGCCAACCGTTTCACTTCTAACATCAACGGTCTGACTCAGGCTGCGCGTAACGCGAACGACGGTATTTCTCTGTCTCAGACCGCAGAAGGCGCGTTGGGTGAGATCAAC
>NZ_QCZL01000070.1:0-1135 GCF_003634395.1 Yersinia sp. IP36721 | reverse complement strand
TGAAACCGAGGCGGCGACGCCCAGAGCAGTTAAGGCCGCCGCCAATGCAGCGGTAACGGCATTATCCGATCACGTTCGCAGCGCTAACCCTCATGACCAGTATGTGCAGGTACACGAGCATTCAGCCTTGGCCGTTAATAAAAACGCCGCCCTGAACGATTTGGCCGGAATACCGCCGCAACAGTTGCCGGTGGGTATGGGATTACATGCCGGCGGTCATTTCTGGGATAAGTTCGACATTGAAATGATCCCCGTCACTTCTGGGGTAGCGCCGGAAACCCGTGCGCCGATTGTGCGTGAATTATTGCAGTACATGGGAATGGATAGGCTCCATTTTCACGGTGCATTCAATATTATGAAAGTCACCATCAAAAAGACTATCGACGGATTTGGCCCTTACGCTTTCCATATTCCAAGCCAGCATATTCCGACCGGCTGTTTTATGAGTTTTGTGCTGTATTACAAGATTATCGGTGGCGCTGACTGGTCTTGGTGCCACAACGAGGTTAAAGGCCGTTGGCACCAACATACTCATCACTTATTCAGTGGTAATGCTGCCGGGAACTACAGCCATGTGGATATTGGGGTAGCGGGTAATCCTGCGATGGGAGATGTACTTTATCTTGCCTTACCGCAGATCATCCCGGGCAGATGGAACCCTGACCATCGTTGTCCGCAACTGTTTAATCTCGGCCTCGGCGAAGCCATCAGAACACAATAAAGGTGTAAAAATGAATACGTTAAGCAATAAAGAAATGATGCCGCACTCTGATCGCAGCGGCGGTTATGTTGTTACCAGCCGGGGGCTGGAGTCTCAGGACGCGGTGCGGATGCGAATGTTGGTACGTCAGCAGATTGAGACGATAGCGGATACCCGTTCGCGGGAGGGCGTTTTGGCTGATGTGCTGAGCCTGATACTGGTGAATGTCTCACAGCTTGCGGTGTCTATCGCACAGGCCAAAACCCTTGCGGACATTAAAGCGGCGGCGCAGCCCGTCGCGGATACACTGGCAAGCGTTGATAGCGCGGTAAAAAATGGCAGTCTGGTACTGCCGTACATGGTCAAGCCGGAGGGCGTCACCGGCGTACTGGCGGATATGACTACGCTGTCTAATGAGGTTTCGGCGATACTGGT
>NZ_QCZL01000069.1:0-1146 GCF_003634395.1 Yersinia sp. IP36721 | reverse complement strand
TCGAGCAACGTCATGGCGCAATCTATGACTGCAACCAGGATCAGGCTAAAGCAAAGGCGGCTGAATCTGAGCGCCGGTCAACTAAAAAACAAGGTGGTTTCTAATGGAACTGACTCGCGAAGATGAATTAACCATTGAGCAATATATTCGCCTTGCTCACAACGGCTACACCGGCCCGGTATTTATCTGGCTTGACCGGCTGAAGGAGCTTCACATGAAACGCGCACAACTGATTGCCTGGACTGCTATCACCTGCGCCAGATACGAATCGAAGAGGGCTGCATGATGGACATAACTAAATCGCGGGAAGAGTTTGAGGTTAATTACGTCAAAAAGTTACGCTCAAATTTTGATAGAAATATTTATAGAACCTATCGGTATGTATCACTAAACGTTCAGGCTCATTGGGAAACATGGCAAGCGGCGCGCGCGAGCATTGTAATCGACCTCCCGCCTAAAATATCCGAGCTCAACAGGATGCTTGATAGCGGAGCGATCCTTCTTGAAGCGGTTAGCTACGACGAAGCGATTGATGATTGCGCCAACGCCCTCCGCGCTGCCGGTATTCAAATCAAGGGAGAGAGTGAATGAAAGAATTAGATAGTTTCACTGTAGATAGGTTGGAAGGTTTTATTGGTGACGCTGAAACCTGGTCATTCGTAAAGATTCCATCTAGAGAGCTAAATTCTCTAGCTCGAATCGCGTTAGCAGCAAAGAGGGCTGAGCCTGTTGCTTGGACAAGTCAGCGTTCACTTGATACTAAAAACAAAATAGTCGCATTTACAGATGATATGAGCGCGCTAGATTATGGTACTGCAAACGGGTGGGCCGATATCGTTGAACTCTACACCACCCCGCAGTTGAACTCTCCGGAGATACCGGATGGTTGGAAGATAGGAAAATTTGGTTATCAGGATTTGTTTAATGCAATTGGCGCGGCTGTTAGCTCACCGCACGCAGGTGGTTTTTCTATCAGCGTTAAAGCATTTGAAGAGGCCATGCTCGCCGCCGCACCGGAGAAGCCACTATGACAAAGCATACCTATCTACTCCGGAATACCCAGGTACGTGACAACGCCATAGCAGCGATCCGCAGTGTGCCGCTTGATGAGAAAAAGCCGATTGAGGTTCTCATTCAGGAGAAGAA
>NZ_QCZL01000068.1:0-1157 GCF_003634395.1 Yersinia sp. IP36721 | reverse complement strand
TCGAGCAACGTCATGGCGCAATCTATGACTGCAACCAGGATCAGGCTAAAGCAAAGGCGGCTGAATCTGAGCGCCGGGCAACTAAAAAACAAGGTGGTTTCTGATGGCATCGGGAAGGCTAATTCTTAGGTGTAGTTTCTGTGAAAAAAATCATCACCAAGTAAAAAAACTCATCGCTGGGCCATACGCTTACATTTGTGAAAGTTGCGTTGTTGACTGCGTGAAAGTATTGGCTGGTATACCCACTGGGGAAGAAATAAACGAGGGAAATCATGATGGACATAACTAAATCGCGGGAAGAGTTTGAAGCTTGGCTTAAATCGAAAATCCCAACGACTTACCGCCTTGCATTTGAGTGTGGCGACGATGGCGAGTTAACCAACTTAGCTAAAGCGTCAGTGTTAGATATGCGGACAGCGTGGCAAGCGTCGCGAGAAAGCATTGAGGTGGAGTTTCCAGACCAGCGAGATGAAAACTTCGACACTGATACCGCCTACAACGAAGGGTTGAGCGCCGCCGCCAACGCCCTCCGAACTGCTGGCATTCGAATCAAGGGAGAGAGTGAATGAAAGAATTAAATAGTTTCACTGTAGAGAGGCTGGAAGGGTTGATTGGTGACGCTGAAACCTGGTCATTCGTAAAGATTCCATCTAGAGAGCTAAAGGCACTAGCCCGGATCGCGTTAGCTGCAAAGAGGACTGAGCCTGTTTATCAGTATCAGTCAGGGATATGTAACGACCAGTTCGACGGCTTTGATTGGGTTTGGGATGACTGCGATAAGGGATTTTATGAACAATACGCCGCCGACCGTCGCCGCATCGTTTACACCACCCCACAGTTGAACTTTCCGCAAGGGTGGATTAAGTGCAGTGACCAGATGCCGGAAAACTCCAATATTCAGTGTTTCGTTTATTGCAAAGATAGCCTTCGTCGTACTGGTTATTTTGATGGTGATGATTGGGCCATCAACGGTAAATATTACGATGAGTCATTCGTCACTCACTGGCAAAAGTTCCCTGCCGCGCCGGAGAAGCCACTATGACAAAGCATACCTATCTACTCCGAAATACCCAGGTACGCGACAACGCCATAGCAGCGATCCGCAGTGTGCCGCTTGATGAGAAAAAGCCGATTGAGGTTCTCATTCAGGAGAAGAA
>NZ_QCZL01000067.1:0-1201 GCF_003634395.1 Yersinia sp. IP36721 | reverse complement strand
TGAATAGACCCCAGTTTCCTAGACGGTAGCGTGCCTCATGAACCAGGCACTTTCATAAACTGCAGGGGGTTGATCTTCACAGGCACTATGCCGACGTTTAGCATTATAAAACATCTCTACATAATCGAAGATATCAGCCTTTGCTTCTTCTCTATTTTTATAGATCCGTTTCTTTATGCGTTCTCGTTTCAGCAACTGGAAAAAACTTTCTGCCACCGCGTTATCATGGCAATTCCCACGACGACTCATGCTGCTTTTTAAATTGTGAGCTGTCATAAAGTGCTGACATCTTTCGCTCGTATATTGAGAACCCTGATCCGAATGGATTAGTACTTCTGCCGCTGGTTTGCGTCGCCACACCGCCATCAACAAGGCGTCCATCACCAACTCTGCTGTCATTCGTCCACCCATACTCCAGCCGATAACCCGGCGCGAGAAGAGATCGAGAACAACGGCCAGATACAACCAACCCTCATGCGTTCTTATATAGGTCATGTCACTCACCCAATGAGTATTTGGGGTAGGAACAATGAACTGGCGCTCAAGGTAATTAGGGCTGGCAACTGAAGGCTTTCCGCCGCCGTAATAGCGTCGTTTCCGGTATCCGGTTTGAGAAGCCAACTCTGCAAGCCTCATTAGGCGCGCGATCCTGTTACGCCCAGCGCGTTCACCCAAGTCTTTCATATCGAGCCAGATTTTTCGATAACCATAAACCGTACCACTTTCAAGCCACAGCTGCTTAATAAGACCTGTTTGGCGCTCATCTTGCCTGGCACGCAAAGATTGAGGTCGCTTTAGCCACTGGTAATAACCGCTGTAATGGAGGCCAAGAACCAGACACAACCGGCGTACAGCATAAAAGGAGGACATTTGTTTAATGAAGGCGTACTTCAGCCTGACGTTCTTGCAAAGTACGCGGCGGCCTTTTTTAAAATATCTCGCTCTTCAGTCACACGCTTAAGTTCTTGCCTGAGGCGCTTTACTTCGTGCTGAAGGGCATCGTCCTGCTTTCGCTGTGGTTCAGGTTTTTGGTAACGCTTAATCCACGCGTAAAGGCTGTTGGTAGAAACACCGAGTCGTGCCGCAACCTCAGAAACAGGGTATCCCTGCTCGCTAATCTGTTGTACGGCTTCAATTTTGAATTCTTCAGTGAAATTTTTGGCTGACATAAACACTCCTTCATTGAGCCTCCATTATGAGG
>NZ_QCZL01000066.1:0-1209 GCF_003634395.1 Yersinia sp. IP36721 | reverse complement strand
GTTGATCTCACCCAACGCGCCTTCTGCGGTCTGAGACAGAGAAATACCGTCGTTCGCGTTACGCGCAGCCTGAGTCAGACCGTTGATGTTAGAAGTGAAACGGTTGGCGATCGCCTGACCCGCTGCATCGTCCTTCGCGCTGTTGATACGCAGGCCGGAAGACAGACGCTCAATGGCGGTGCCCAAAGTAGACTGGGATTTGTTCAGGTTGTTCTGAGTCAGCAGAGACAGGCTGTTAGTGTTAATTACCGCCATAGTATTATTTCCTTTAAATATGTTTCGGCTAAGGTTTAGGCTTATTGCCTACGGCTTCAATCACCGTCCCCTTATTTATCGGCACCTGCATTCATAGCTTTAATTAAATCGCGTGTTTTTATTAAAAAACCAATAAATAACAGACACAAAAAAGCCCCCGCAATGCGGAGGCTCGATATATTGCTCGACGGGGAATTAACGCAGCAGAGACAAGACAGTTTGTGGAACCTGGTTAGCCTGTGCCAATACGGAAGTCCCTGCCTGCTGCAGGATCTGCGCACGGCTCATGTTGGACACTTCTGTAGAGTAATCGGCATCCTGAATACGGCTACGTGCGGAAGTCAGGTTGTTTACAGTGTTGTTCAGGTTGGTGATGGTTGACTCAAAACGGTTCTGAGACGCACCCAGCACGCTACGCTGAGTATCGACCGCTTTCAGGGCTTTATCGATATCAGCCAATGGCGTCGTACCGACAGCCAGACCAGCTGAATCCACATTACCTTTCAGTACATCAAAACCTTTAGCTGCAACGGTACGTGCATTGCCATTAACCGCTTCACCAGCGGCCGTTGATGTATCCAAGGCCGTTTTGAAGGCTGCGTTAGAGGCGGTCAATGCAGTATTGGCAGTACCGACAGCGGTAGTGGCGGTATCAAATGCGGTTTTAGCTGTTGCGGTTGCAGCAACATCACCCGCTACGCCAGATGCATCAGAGATTGCTTTCGCAGCCAGATAAGCGCTGTTTTTCGCCGCAGCGTCAGCCGTTTTGGTATCAAAGTCGGTTTTTTTCGTCGTTACATCAGTTTGGGCAGTACCCAGCGCTGTAGTCGTTTTGAATTGGTAAGTGTTGACAGTATCGCCAGAAACGCCGCCGGCGCCCGCCGCTGCCAGGTTCCAGCCCGCGCTTGAACCGATAGCGATGCTGATTTTCTCGCCGTCTTTAGAACCCACTTG
>NZ_QCZL01000065.1:0-1213 GCF_003634395.1 Yersinia sp. IP36721 | reverse complement strand
CGGGGCTGCACTACAACCGCTTCCGCTACTACGACCCGCAGGCCTGCTGTTACTTAAGCCCGGACCCGATAGGGCTGGCGGGGGGATTAAACACCTATGGTTACGTTCACAATCCGCTAGGATGGATAGATCCATTAGGGCTAGCTGGATGTTCTACTCTTGATCGCATTATTGCTGATGCTAATAAGGTTGCGTCACCTGGAGGGCATATAACTCCAAAGCAAGCAGAAATATTAAAAGGTAATTTACCAGTAGTTCAAAGACGTAGTGCTTTCCAAAATAGGTTGTCACGTAAAGAATTTGTGAGAGATCAAAAATATCTTATGAGTCAATGGGAAGCGAATACAGGAAGAGTTTGGCCTACTGGGGCAACTCCGCATCATATAATTCCATTGGAAAGTGGGGGGGCGAATAAATGGTGGAACTTAATGCCTACACATGGAACATTACCAAACCACTCTTTACCTGGAATACCTGGCCCGCACGCAGCAGGTGGTGTGCTTCGTACTACAGTCCAACAAGGTAGGAAAGCTTTACCGCCAGGAACCATAACCGATTTGAGATTTTAATATGATTGATATTAATAAAGTGTTGGAAGAAATAGATAAGGCAAGATTCTTTTCAAATATGGGGGTGTCTGACATCCAGAATGAAAATGTTATTTTAATTAAAGATGTTGAAAAGGTGTTCATTAATCCATCTGATGTGGAGTTTAATGGCCTTTATGCTAGTGCTGAGTGGCTTCCGACCTCGCCAACTCAAGATGACCCATTTTATAAAGGTCAAACTACATCTAAAGAGCTTGCAGAGCTTAGAATTAAAGTAAATAAAGCAGTATTAAATGCAACTAAAGGGTTACCTAAAGATAAATTTATATGCTTGCCACATGATTTTAGCCAGGCGGCAAGAAATGGAATATGCTTTGCTTTTAGGCAGTATGTATCTGAAAAGTATCAAAACCTAGGAACTAGATGGGAGGATGTTGTGCGGATATATTATGCTGGGCATTGGCCTGTTGGCTTTGCTCAAGAAAAAATAATAGCTATTTAATATAAGACTAGATAGATCCAAGAAGGATCTATCTAGTTATTTGTAACTGTGGTTACGCCAGTATATTATCCTGATGTACTTGAATGACCACCTGACCAGGCATCACGCTGATCGCCAGCGGTTGCCCGGTCAGGCCGCACTGCGTCAGCCAGTCCTCTGGCAG
>NZ_QCZL01000064.1:0-1220 GCF_003634395.1 Yersinia sp. IP36721 | reverse complement strand
TCCTGCAGCGGAGCAGGGATGATGATTTTTCTGATTGATCACTGTTCACACCCAACTCACCGCCATTTGCCCAGAATAAACGGGACGGCTACAGCGATGGTCAGCCGGTGGATATTCCGCATGGGCGATGGGTGGATTTGCGGTTGGAGATGCCAGTGGGTGAAATCGAGGGTTCAGAATAGGCTCATATGATACGTAAAGGGCAACTTCAGCACCCTGCCGGAGAGCATCTATCACCGGCAGAACAATTTTATTGGTTGGCCGCCTAAAAAACAGGCAACACAATTTTTGCCGACACAACAATGTTAATGCGACAAGACCATAAAAGCATGATAAGTAATGGTTTTTATGTCATAGGTGAGACTTTTGGAGGAAATGGCCGCGGGCCCCAAGTACGGACGGATCTGAGGTATTTAATTAGATATAGCTAGTTAGCTCGATCGTAAATAAACATTCGCTACTTTTTTAGGCCCTTCATAAATATCAAAAGATGAATGGTTTAGCATTCGCTCTTGAGGGGCACTATCGACTAAAAAAGCAACTCTCCCTAAACTTATATCTTTCCCATTTTCATAAATTGGTGATTCAAGTTCAAAAACAACACTCCATGCATTATTCTGCCAGTTAATATCTTCAGCGAATCTTGCTACTGAAAAATATTTTCCCTTAGGGGGAACAGTTTCCCTACCGCCTTCGTCAAAAGATAGCCATTCAACTTTCACATTATGCATTATTTCCTCCTACTGAGTTAACATCTTCCTGAAGTAACTTTTTTACTCCACGAAATCTTTGTTCTTGGGGTATTTAGATCTTCCAATTGAGCATATCTCGCTGGGCCAATACCGTCCAAATGAGGATCTAAATGCATTTTACTTGCGATATCATCAGGAACGTCTATTTGCACAATCCTAAATGTATCGCCACCGTGCCCCATTTTTTCACCCCATGTAGCAGCATCTTTATACGACTCGGCAAACCATTTCCCCTCCATCGTACCTTGACCCGCCTTCCAGGTTCCATCTTTAATCAATTCAGTATATTCGGCAAGACTCATTCCCCGATACAGAACCATTAACCCCAGTGGATCAATCCAACTCAACGGATTAGGCGCATATTGATATAAATTCAGTCCGCCCAGTAACCTGTAAGTATCCCAGCTTTAGTTCCACACACTTTTTGAGATTTCCGGTTTCTCAGCCATCAGCCGATATTCTTCCGGC
>NZ_QCZL01000063.1:0-1245 GCF_003634395.1 Yersinia sp. IP36721 | reverse complement strand
TCATTAATTAATCCAAAACCATAAATACCAACGGCCTCCCATCGGTGGCCGGGGATTTTTATTACCTAAATTCGGAGCAAGCAATATGCATATGAAACGTAATGACAGAAAAGAGGCGTCAACCGCCAACCTGAACGAGTTACTCAATAATGCCCGCCATGAGGGAATGATCTTTGTCGCGGATAAATGTTCATCCAGGTTAGATCGTCTGGCTGCGGAAGCGTCAAATAATGGAATGGCTGCAACTGAAATAGTTGAGCTATTGCGGCAAGAATCGGAATTTCTGAGCAGTCAAGGCGGTGCCGCATGGAACTGAACCGCACTGTTCTTAAATGGGCTGGCAGTAAAGCCGGAATGATGGGTAAATTGCAGCCTTATTTGCCTGTTGCCGATCGGTTGGTCGAGCCGTTCGCCGGTTCTTGTGCCGTGATGATGAACACGGATTACCCGGCTTATTTAATTGCTGATGTAAATCCAGATCTCATAGAACTGTATCAGGTACTAAAAGAAATGCCGGATGGGTTTATTCATCTGGCTAGATCGTTATTTGCTACGGCCAATACCGCTGAACAATACTATGCAATTCGGCAGATGTTTAATTCATCAATTCGCTCTTGCCCATTGTTCCGTGCGGTTATTTTCTTTTACCTGAACCGCCATTGTTATAACGGGCTGTGTCGTTACAACCAGTCTGGCAAATTTAATAGCCCTTATGGGAAATACAAAAAGCCGTATTTTCCCGAAGCTGAAATCCGCGCGTTTGCTGCTAAAGCAAAGTTGGCCACTTTTATCTGCGCCAGTTTTGAGGAAACGCTGGATATGGTGCAGCCCGGTGATGGTATCTATTGTGATCCGCCGTACTTGTCCTCTGATTCTCACGCAGATGAATTTACGGCCTATCACAGTGAAAAATTTGGTTATGACCAGCATCATCTATTGGCCTATAAACTGCGTGGCTTGTCGGCGCGTGGTTTCCATGTTGTTGCATCCAACAATGACAATCATCTGGTACGAGATCTTTATCACGACTTCTTTAAAAGCCCGGTCACTGCCCGCCGTAGTTGTGGTGGCAAAGCGGATAGCCGTAAGTCTGCGGAAGAGTTAATTCTAGGCAGAATACCCGAATCACTTATTTGGGCTGGTGTTGATTTTGCTGATGGTGTGGCTTGCGAATGACTGCGGCCATTCAGCGCCCAGTAAGCGATTTCACTGACGGGGATATTTTATCCCTGTCTTTGCCGTTTC
>NZ_QCZL01000062.1:0-1315 GCF_003634395.1 Yersinia sp. IP36721 | reverse complement strand
TGGGTGTAAATAAATGATATTTTTTCCATAACCAGACCTTTATTTATATTTGCTAAATCTCTATGGGCTAGCAGTGGATCACTTGCGATATCGAATGACCGAGTACCAGAAAACAAACCCAACTATCTCCAGTTCGCTCTCTAGCGCTTCCTCATCATCATTTTCTTCACGATTGAAGCTGCGGATCGTCACCTTCCCACCAGGGCGGCGATAGAGTTGCTTAATGCGCTTGAGCCCATCCTGATTAATTGCGTATAGCTCACCATCCACAATCTTTTTATTCTGAGTATCAACTGCAACGGTAGCGCCATCGGGTATTACTGGCTCCATGCTGTTTCCTGCCGCCGGAAAGCAGATAACCCCAGAACCATCCGTGTTAGCTCCCACTCGTCTCAGGGTAGCTTTAGAGAAGCGAATTTTAAATCCGTTATAATCTTCGTTCGGCACTCGCCCATCCCCACAAGCAAACTCTATATCTCTAAGAAATGGCACTTCAACTTCATCTTCATGTAGCGGTGTTTTACTGTCCCATGCATCAACAGTTCCCCATTCTGATTCTCTAGGGATTGTTGAATCTGGATGATGTGGCTTTACTCCGTCTTCGCGCATTGGCCCCTCACCCCGCCCAAGCCATTCAGGTTTAACCCTCAATGCTTCAGATATTTCAAGGATTTTTCGGGATGATTTTGCTTTACCTGACGTTAGCTTTTGAATGGCAGGCTGAGTTAGCCCAACAGCTTTAGCAAGCTGCTCCTGAGATAAGCCTTCTTCTAGTAAGGCTTTATTTAAACGATCTGCAAATGTGTTCATACGCCTAATTTATAACCATGGTTATGTTTATGCAAATAACAAAGGTTATGGACAATTGGCATAACTTGGGTTATCTTTTCCAATATCACATAACCAAAAGAGGCTTTTAAATGAATTTAGTTATCCAGCGAGCTTTGAGCATCGTCGGTAGCCAGAAAAAGCTTGCCGACGTTTGTGGTGTTAGCCAGCCAGCCGTTCATAAATGGCTGAATGGCGGCTTGGTCTCTCCAGAGAAGGTGAGTGCCATCGTAAACGCCACGGGAGGGCAAGTTTCAGCTCACGAAGTTCGCCCAGATTTACCTGACTTGTTCCCTCACCCAGAACAAGCAGCTTAAGCACTACCGCTCTTTAACACTACTGACCTCACCCCGGAAAGTCTGGGGCAACAAAAGTGACAAGCTCACAGCTTTGTCACGTAACAACATCTAACAAGGGAAGTATTACGCATGGAACGTGCAAGTAACAGCAAGAAAGCAATGAAGATTGAGACCGCTTTATTGAACAA
>NZ_QCZL01000061.1:0-1469 GCF_003634395.1 Yersinia sp. IP36721 | reverse complement strand
GGAAAGCAGGGAAACCACGGCTGGGCGTGGATAAATATCCCAGCACAAATTACATAAGGTCGCATAACGCGGCCTTTTTTATTGGCGGGTAAATGAGGAATGAATGATGAAATTGAATATATCTGTAGAACTTGAATGGCTTGGCGAAGATGGCGACTTAGACGCAGAAGTTAAGCAAGAAATCATCAGCGGCGTTAAGAATGCTATTTCACGCGATTGCTTGGCTAAAGTGGAAAAAGAAGCCTCTGCGCAGATTAATCAGGCAATCAACGAATCAATATCAGTAGCTAAAAAAGCCATTGAGCAAAAAGCTATTAAATTTGCAGATGATTGGCTGGAGAAAGAAGTCACAGTTACTGATAAGTGGGGTGATGTGCAGGACTGCCTGACTATTACAGACCTTATTAAACGCAGCTTTGACAAAACGCTGGAGAAAAAAGTCGATTCAAGTGGCAACTTTAGCAACGATTACAACGCAATGCCCCTTGTTAAGTACCTGATGGGCCGGCGCATGGAAGAGCTAGTTCAGGCGAAAATCAAGCCATTACAAAAAGATATCGACAATGCGATCGCCAATGCAGTCAATGCAGGGATCCGCAAGAACGTATCAGATAAATTTGCCGAGATGGTTATCCAGACGGCAAAGCAAAACAATCAGCCAGCACTTGAAATCAAATAGTAATCACTAGTGACCTTACCCCTGCCACTTAACCGGTGGCAGCAATAAGACCACTGAAACAAACAACGAGCTGCTTAATGCGGCTTTTTTATTCCAAAAATTCAAGGAAGCAGCATGAGCAAAGAAACAGTTATTACCTTTAAAGGCTTCGACCAAAATCTTCAGTGCCGTGGCTACCAGTTCGAAATTGGCAAAACGTATACGCATGAGGGCAAGGTCGAGGCATGCGGCTCTGGCTTCCACGCTTGTGAATGCCCATTTGATGTTTTCGGATATTACCCGCCAACAAATAGCCGGTATGCAGTAACTGAATCATTTGGTGTTATTGACCGCGAAGATGATGGCGATACAAAAATCGCAAGCGCCAGCATAACCATCACAGCAGAACAAACCCTCCCTCAGTTTATTCAGCGCGGGATTGATTGGATCTGGAGCAAAGTTGATAAGTCGCTTGAACAGCAGATCATGACCGGCAACCGGTCAGCGGCAACCAACACTGGCGACCGGTCAGCGGCAACCAACACTGGCAACCAGTCAGCGGCAACCAACACTGGCGACTGGTCAGCGGCAACCAACACTGGCGACTGGTCAGCGGCAGAGGTGTCTGGATCGCAATCTGTAGCGGCTTCATTCGGTGATGGTGGAAAGGCTAAAGCGTCAGAAAGCGGCGCAATCGTCCTGTGCTACCGAAATGGCGAAGGCGAACTAATTCATATCCGTGCCAGTAAAGTAGGCGAGAACGGAATTAAGCCGGATGTTTGGTATTCGCTGAATGAGAATGGCGAGTTTG
>NZ_QCZL01000060.1:0-1715 GCF_003634395.1 Yersinia sp. IP36721 | reverse complement strand
CCAGTTTGGCCGCCCCGACGTGGGTCAGAAGTGCATAGAATCTAGCGGTCATGGTTCACGCTCATCTCATCAATCATGTGAATGGTGCCGCCGGTGTATTCGCTGCCGGTGACGGTGATAACTTCGGGTAAATAGGGGTAAACGGTTAGCTCGTCGCCGCTGTAACAACCCGCGCCAACATAAAACTGGCCGCTGCTGTCCAGATTTATCGACAGGCCAATCAGGTGACGGCTGGCCGGTTTGGCGTCGTCAATCAGGCGCTCCAGTTCGCGGTACATTTCTTCGGTAATACCGGTTTCCAGCACGCCGACATCGAGACGAAAAGTGCCGGGGATGTCGCCGGTTTTCCACCACTCCAGCACCTTAATCAGATAGCCCAGCGGCTCGACCACGCGACGGATAGCGCCGATAGTGCCTTTGTGTTTGTGAACGTAAAACGAGGCGCGTACCACGCTGCGCTTGGCCGCTTCCGGCCAGCTCTCATCCCAGCGACCCACCGACCATGCCCAGGCTAAATAAGGCAATAACGGCAGCGGACAGGTGTCGGGATCCCATAGCTGGCGCAGTGGCACCGGCACATCGGCAATCACCGCGCAGGCTGCGGCAGCGGCGATTTCCAGCGGCGAGGAACCGGCAGGCAATAGGCGGTTATTCATCCGACCCGCCGATCGCCAAGGTGTAGCCGGTGCAGTAGGCGGCCTGAGTTTTATCCAGCACCACATCGGCCAGCGGTGCGGCCAGTTCGACCCGCTGCACACCTTCCACATGCAGGGCGGCATAGATGGCCGATAAACGAATATCGCGGCCTAAACGGTGCTGGGCGTTGACGTAGGCGGCCAGTTTGTCGGCGGCGGCACGGCGAATGGGTTCGGCTTCCGGCCCCGGAAACAGATAGAGTCTGGCGTCAATCTGGTAATCGACAATCACAGCGGATTGCACCGTCACCCGGTCAGCCACTGGCCGTACATTCTCATCGTTTAACGCCGCATCCACTTTGGCGAGCAGTTCTGCCGACGCCACGCCGTTGTTTTCGCGCGATAATACCGTGACAGTCACGCAGGCCGGGGACGGACTCAGCGCCGAGGCATCGGCTACCCGTCCGTCGGCGCTGCGGGCGTGAAACTCATAGGCCCCGGTCGGCCCAGCCACGCTCAGACCTTCAAAGGCTTGAGGGATGCGCACCCGAAAATCGGCGTCGGATTCCATCACGGCGGCCAATGGCGGAATGGCGGTTAAATCTGCCGGGGTGATAAGCAGGCGCTCGACGCCATTATTGGCACCTAACTGATCGAGGTCGCTGCCATTGGCGTAAGCCACCATCACCGCCTGCGCAGCTTCGTTGACTCGCTGGCGTAGCAGCAATTCTAAATAAGCGCTTTCCTGCAATAGCTTAACGATGGGTTCGGATTCAAAGGACAACGTCACCCGCACTGCCGCCTGTTGTTCAGTAGGATAAAGTGCAATAAAGGCCGCTTTGCGCTGATTAAGTAACGCTTCAAATTCCAGTGATTCCACCACCTGCGGCGCGGGCAGCAGACTTAAATCAATGGTCGCCATTATTGCCCCCTTAACGGGATAGAGAGACTGAGGCGTTCGGCGCTATCCGAGCGGTTGCCGAACAGTTCCACCGTCATTTTTCCGCTGTTTTCAGTCGTGAGATCAATCACCGTCAGCGTCACGCGGGGTTCCCAGCGCATGACTGCGCCATACACCGC
>NZ_QCZL01000059.1:0-1748 GCF_003634395.1 Yersinia sp. IP36721 | reverse complement strand
CGTCCTGCATGCCTGGCGTATGCTCATCGTAAACTGCGTGGTCAGATAGTTGACGAGCTCACGCTTTATCGCTGGTTTTAAAGCTTTTTTTCGATGACGTCTTTCAGCGCACGGCATTCCAGACTCAGGTCGGCAAACATCTGCTTCAGACGGCGATTCTCGTCTTCTAGATCTTTGATTTTTTTGATATCAGCGGCTTCCATCCCGCCATATTTCGCCTTCCAATTGTAATAGCTGGCTTCGGAAATAGCAGCCTCGCGGCACACATCTTTGACGGTCCTACCCGCTTCGACGGACTTCAGTACGGCGATGATCTGGTGCTCGGTAAATCGGATCTTGCGCATAAGGATCTCCTCAGGTGACATCATCAGTATGTCGGAAGATCTCTAAAAGTGTGTGGAACTAAAGCTGGGATACTTACAAAATCAGGGACCGAAAACCGGAAAATCAGAGCTATCGTGCCAGCGGACTTACGTTTCTGACAGCAGCCATATCCCTGTGGAATACCGTATATATGGAAAGAGCTGTCGATGCTCTGAAGCGTAAGGGGCTGAAGATTAACGAGCAACTGCTGTCGCATTTGTCGCCGTTAGGCTGGGAACACATCAATCTGACAGGCGATTATATATGGAAAAGCAACCGGATACCGGCTTCCGGTAAGTTTCGTCGGCTGAGGCCAGCTAAAGTCGAAAGGTCAAAAAATAGCCTTAACGTACAATAATTTTCGATATCCAAACTGACCCCAGTTTGATCAATGATAGTGACTGGCAGCATCCGTTTTTGAAGATCGTGCTGAAAAATAAATATTTTGACAAAATATATTATTGAATGTAGTTCAAAAATATATGCCAATAAGTAAGATAGGCCTGATGTTGATATCAACATCAGGCCTATCTATCAATCTAAGAAGTCATCATTCTCAAGATAATAAACCACAGCTTCTAGCAGTTCTTCCTTTTTAGATTTAGGGTGATGTCCTAACTTATTTTCAATAATAGCCTTGAATATTGGTGCCTCTAAAAAAGTATCATAATTTTCTTCGAAATCCATTTCCTCATCATCATTTTCAGAAATGTAATACTTGCCGTTGGCTATATCAGCCTCAGACTCAAAATCGAAGGTTGTCTCTATATATAACCAGCCAACATCTGGCAGCTCTTCGTACTTCTTTAACAGATTATCAAAACCAGTAATAACTATCATGAATAACCTCTCTATTTACGACATTTAGTACCACCACCCCATTTATTTCTCCCTCCAGTACCGTCAGGATGATAAACTTTATGGTATGTTCTATGGTCATTAAAGTCAGCAAGTTGAAGAGAACCAGACTTATCTCCATGATGCCAAGTCATACCCTTCGGAGACGAACCTCTAAAATTACCATTTGACATCGGCTGAACATGTTCAACTACCCCTGGATATTTTGTTTGAAGCTCTCTTTTAAATTCAGCATCCACTTGTAAACGTTTATAAACAGATTCATTAGCTCGACTAAAATGCTCTTTATCTGTCATGGTATACTCAGCCGAATTTAATGTATGCTCATGGAATACATGATATTTCCCTAAATCTCGCTGTCCCTCACCTTTATACAACCCAAGAGGATCGATCCAAGTCAGCGGATTCGGCGCATATTGATATAAATTCAGTCCGCCCAGTAACCCGATCGGGTCAGGCGTGATAAACCGACCGACTTCCGGTGCATAATAGCGGTAAGTATTGTAGTGTAACCCGGTTTCTTCATC
>NZ_QCZL01000058.1:0-1765 GCF_003634395.1 Yersinia sp. IP36721 | reverse complement strand
TGGGTGTAAATAAATGATATTTTTTCCATAACCAGACCTTTATTTATATTTGCTAAATCTCTATGGGCTAGCAGTGGGTTTACCTAAGCCTCATTATTTTTCTGAGTGCTTTTACTGACTCAATTCCGTCACGATAGATAGCGCTTATATCATCATGCTGTTCAGGCCGTTTTATCCTGTCCCTGCATTGATAATATCTATCCCACACAGCTTTCAATTCTTTGCTCTTTTTGTTAGTTACTCTACGGGATAGCATTTCTATGTTTTGGTAAGGCAGCGGGTCGACGCTTAGCGAATCATTGCCCTCCCATATGCTTTGTATCAACTCCAATTCGGCTAAAATCGGTTCCGCAATAGCATTCCATTCTTTGCGATTATCGTTCCTCACGGCAGCCTTGTAGCCAAAATAGTATGTTGCAGGTAATGCAACGACTGATATAATTATTGCAATAGTTGCAACCGCATCACTGTATGTCATGGAGATATCCCTATGTCTTTCTCAGGTTCCGATATTCTTGCCACTGTCGCATTAATTGCTTCGGTTACTAACCTAACGGTCGTCTTGTTTATGTGCTGGCGTGCCCGAAATTGGTAGGGCTAGCAGTGGGTTAGGGTATATGTTCCCACTTGATATCTACCACAACGCCAATGATCTTACAGTTACCATTGATAATGGTCGGGGGGTGATGTGGGTTTAATGCCTTCAGATACTTGCGGCCCGCGTCAGTCATGTACTGTTTGAATGTAGCCTCGTTCTCATTCTCTAACTTAGCCACAACTAACTTCCCGCTGATAGCTTCCTTCTCTGGGTCAACCAGGATAATCATCCCCTCTGGCACGGTGAAGCCATTTGGTGACGTCATTGAGTCACCTTTAACCCTGAGCCAGAATGATGAATCACTTGCATCTACAGTGGTCTCAGGCCACACGTCAATTTCATCCTTTCTGTATGGTTCAACAGCTTCAAGCCAGCAACCAGCGCTAACCCAGCTAATTAGCGGGAATTCATTTGTTGTTTTCTTTTTGCCAACATAAGAAACATTCCCACCACCATTAGGATTTATTCCAAGTTGGAGCCATACGGGATCTACTTTAAGAAACTTAGCCAGCTCTTGCATTGTGGCTTGCCGTGGAATTGATTCCCCATTGAACCACTTGCTCACACCTTTTGAAGAAATTTTCAAGGCGCGAGCTATCGCAATCCCTTTCCCGTGATCGTCTAACCCCGCCTCTTTACTGGCCAGTGCAAGCCTTTGAGCGAACTCTTCACGCACTTTATCTGTTTGAACCATGAGTACGATAGTAAACCACTTGCAAAAACTTTCAGTTCAATCATAATCTGTACTGAAAGTACGAAAACAAGGAACTCCCATGGAAACTTTGGAAGTAGCAATCAAAGGCGTAGGGATTCCCGAAGTAGCTAAGGCTTGTGGTGTCAGTGAAAGAGCCGTTTATAAATGGCTCAAAAACGGATTCTTACCCAAGACTGAATTTTTCGGCAAAACCACATACGCGAACACGATAGAGCAAATTTCTGGTGGCAAGTACCACGCAACAGATTTGCTTGATTTAAGTAAACGAAACCTCTTAGCAGCATAAGAACTACTGCTCATTAACTCCTCTGCGCTGAAAAGCGCCCATCAAAACTAAATCCCCAGATCATCGGGGAGGAATAACAACATCAAATCACAAGGGAAGTATTACGCATGGAACGTGCAAGTAACAGCAAGAAAGCAATGAAGATTGAGACCGCTTTATTGAACAA
>NZ_QCZL01000057.1:0-2527 GCF_003634395.1 Yersinia sp. IP36721 | reverse complement strand
GGCCTGCGGGTCGTAGTAGCGGAAGCGGTTGTAGTGCAGCCCCGATTCTTCATCCAGAAGCTGGCCGGCGAATTTTATACCGGGTTCTGGCTGGCTGTGGTTGCGTGAACTAGATACGGGATAACGGCAATCTGTCTCTGCCAGAGGACTGGTTGACGCAGTGCGGCCTGACCGGGCAACCGCTGGTGATCAGCGTGATGCCCGGTCAGGTGGTGATTAAGGTTCGGCAGGGTAATCTGTGACGTAACAACAGATAAAAAATAGCCGTAAATATCCAGATAGGATCTTTACGGCTACTATAGTAGAGTATTAATATACAACCAACTGACCTTTAGGCCAACTACCCACCCAACCACAGGGTATATGGCCAGACTCGTAAATAGAAACTAGCTTATTAAAGAACAATGGAGTCTTTAACTTTTCGCTATAAAAATCCTCTATCAGATAGTGAATAACATCCCATTCAATATATTGATGCAAGAGTGTATTATCAAAATCATTTAAATTAGGAATCTTAGGTTTTATATCATTAGTAAAAAACAACTTTGCTTCTTTAGCCACGTCATTCCAATCTTGGAATATAGCCGTATATTTTGTTGCTAGATAACCTGATATTTCATTAGACTCTTCCAAAGTGACATTTTCCCACTCAGGATCAGATAAATAATTCCCAGCCTCATTTAAAGACATTGCTAAAATCACATCAGATACGCTAATTTTATTACCAATATCTGAAAGCCAATTGATATTTAATAGCCTTTCAGTCGCTAATTTAGATATTTTCATAGTTTCACCTGATTTATTCTACCCGGAATCCTTGGGACTTTTTGTCCTCCGAGCAGACCATATTGAATTCTATTCTGAATGCTGCTTCTAACAGCTTGATTTACTTGATTAGCTGATAAGCCAGCAGACTCTAATGAATGTTTTAGCGCTTGGGTATATTGAAGGTTTGTAGGGCGCTGCCCACTTAATGCCCCACCACGTCTATATTGATTCCAGAACTGTTCAAGAGACTTATGCGCTTCATAGTGTGGCGTACCTGGTTGAGTAAATGCGTTACCTTCTAACTTAATAGCAGCACCACTATTTGTAGGGATCACATCACGGAACGCAGCATCTTGGTTTAAGTGATGTGACTGTCCTGGACGCGTGTCATTTTTCAGTGTTTCATGTGGCCCCAATATAGCATCATCTCCCTTTCCAAGATTTGGACAGGTTGATAATCCCAGCGGATCTATCCATCCCAACGGGTTATGAACGTAACTATACGGGTTCATCCCCCCCGCCAGCCCTATCGGGTCCGGGCTTAAGTAACAGCAGGCCTGCGGGTCGTAGTAGCGGAAGCGGTTGTAGTGCAGCCCCGATTCTTCATCCAGAAGCTGGCCGGCGAATTTTAAACCGGGTTCTGGCTGGCTGTGGCTGCGTGAACTAGATACGGGATAACGGCAATCTGTCTCTGCCAGGGGACTGGCTGACACAGTGCGGCCTGACCGGGCAACCGCTGGTGATCAGCGTGATGCCCGGTCAGGTGGTGATTAGGATTCAGCAGAGTTGTATGTGCACTGACATTTCATAATTAGCAGGAATGATCCTGAGAGGATCATTCCACGCCAGAAGAGAGTTAGCCAACATTCTCCCTCTTAACTAATCTTCCATCATCAAGTGTCAGATAGTCTCTCTTATCTCCATGTGTGATCTCCACATATTCATTAACCACAACTGCATCAACAATTCCACAAAGGTAATGCCAAAAAGACTTTTTGGCATTATTATAAAGAAGCACCCCCCACTCACATGGAATTAAATAGCGCTCTTCAGGGAGATGAATAACATCATACACAATGCCGCCAAGGCGTGATATTTCAGAACGAGCTTCTTCTGTAAAAACTATTAACCCATCATCTTTTTCACCTTGAGATGCATTACAGTCTGGACATCTTTCCAGATCCGATTCATAGCTAGAATAACAATTTTGACATGTGGTATATTTCATCAACCCTCTCTTATTTAATTGGAATACTAGATGTAATAACACCTGGACCAGTACCACCAATATGCGGATCAACATGGTCTGTAATAACACGTATTTTTTGTGTTACCCCATTTTGGGTCGATGTGCCTTCAAATACCTTACCAAAGAACCCTTCCCTATTAGAAATGACTTGATTTGCAGGATTATTAGCGACCTCCACAGTAGCATGCGCAATATCTCTATTGCTCCACTCCGATGGGAATGGTGAACCTTTTTGCCTTTTAGGCTTCATTGATGCATATGGTTCTTGCTTAGGAGGACCGACATGAGGAGAGTGCCTTCTTAATATATGACGAAGTGAGCCAAACGAGAACTTATAGCCATCATTACCAGCATTTCCTACAGGAGGACACGTCGCTAGTCCCAGCGGATCTATCCATGTAAGTGGATTTGGTACATACGCATATAAGTTTAACCCCCCCGCCAGCCCTATCGAGTCCGGGCTTAAGTAACAGCAGGCCTGCGGGTCGTAGTAGCGGAAGCGGTTGTAGT
>NZ_QCZL01000056.1:0-2760 GCF_003634395.1 Yersinia sp. IP36721 | reverse complement strand
GATCTTCACAACGAACCCCTTGAACCGGTCGCTTATCAAATGACAATTCCCATAAATTTAATTCTTCGATGTATTCGTAATCTTCTGGCGATGCCAAACGAAATAATTGAGACATAGAGACACCCTCCGATCATGTGTGAACGGAGACAGTATAAGGCTTTCGAGAAATTCCGCTTCCTCGACGTGAAACAAGTTCACGCCTTGCGGCGAGCGTTGCGAATTGAATTTATGAGGTTTACCAAGCTCCAGATGTAACAAAGCCCCGTGACAGCATCACAGGGCTCTGGTACTCTAAATCTTGTGCATTCGTTGCTCAGATTAGACGTCGCAATCCAATCTTAGCAACGTGAGAGGCGCTTGTCACGTTCTCATTAAATACCAGCCAACGACATTAACCCAAATGCACCACTTGATTGACTCGGACTTAGCCCGGTCTCCGAAAGGATAAACAGGCAAATTGTGGTAGTAAAACGTACCGGAAAACGAAATTCCGGCTCTACCTCCGAATCACGCTGCGGTATCGAAAGATTACAGTGCGTACCTGATAAGAGCACCAATCAACGGACTAGGGATTTCTTGGATTGCGAAGTGTCGAAAGAAGCCCAACCTAACCAAACTTAGCCAGATTAACGAGCTAAGAGACCATGACCCAATAACTGATCATGGAGAAAAGCAAAGACAAGATGAAGATGTCGCTTCGCTCCGTTTTGATTAGTACCACATTGGGGCATTAGGCGTTTTTTACCTAGATTTTATCGGTGAACAATAACACCTAAACTCTCAACAAGCTGAAGCGCCTGCTCTCCATCCAACTTCACTCCATCTAAATTAATTCGCCTTGCATCAAGCTCGCCAAGCGCCCCACCCGTTAAATCACAACCAGTAAAATCAGCCAAAGACCAATCAAACGATGAAAACTCCCCACAAGAAAGATCGGAGCCACGAAACACGGCGCCAGTTATCACAGTGCCATTCCAGCGATTTTCCCACAGTTCGCACTTTTCTAATATGACTCTAGAAAAATTAGCGTAACTAAGATTTGTCTTGGTTATATAAGCACTACAAAACCATGACCTTGTAGTTATCATATTCATAAAATTAGCCCCTCGAAAATCAGCTCCTTGAGCTAAACACTCACTAATTTCAAGACCTAAGGCGCTAATGTTTTTAAAATTACTCATTGATAAATCGCAGCTTTTAAAGCTAGCGTTTTTTAGTTTGGCTCTATTAAAATCACACCCTTCCAAGCTATTCCTGTCGTAAAAACTACAATCAACAAATTCAGTATCAGTTAAATCAACCCCTGAAAAATCACAATTTGAAAAGGCAATATTTTTAACTCTATTCCCCGTAAATTGATCTCGTGAAAACTTTTCATTGATAAAGTGCTTTTCCATACATGCTACACCTGGTTATTTATACAGTGCAATCATTGTACATTAATTTGAACAACCTTAAACTCTAGCTAAAATTGATTCATACAATCCCTTTTATGTTAAACGGGCGAGTTAGTTAGCAAAAACCTCCCGTTCATCCCCATTAAAGCCCCTCGAAACGATTTTAAGACACGATCACCCTATAAAACACCCAAATCTACGCTGAAAGTTTAGAACGGTTTTGCGGGCTTCTGAGTGCGTTTTTAACATCGTGCAAACTGACAAGTAAAACGATGCGAAATCGCTGAAAGTCACAAACTTGTTTTGTGGCAAGAAGCGATTTGACCAACCGAGTAAAACGAGGGCGGTAGGCTTTTTGTTTTTATCCTGATGAGCGTCCAGCGAAGAAAGGGAAAAACAGGGGGAGCCGAAACGAAATGACACGCCCCAGCGATGGCAAGTGAACCCCAGTGAACGTGTTTCGTTTTGGGGGCAAAGCCCCCCGTCAAGCGAAGCGTCTGACCACCACATTTTTGAGCGACCAAATACAGGGGCGAAAAAAGGGGGTGGTCAGACGAACGCAGTGAGTTTGACGGGCTTGGGTGAATGGTTTTTTTCGCAGGCGTCCAGCCGAAGAAAATAGCCAGAGGGCGGAGCCTTATGTCATTCATTTTCGTCCAGAAAATGAGTGGCATTGATACTGAAAGTATCATGGGGTGCAAGTTAGTAAAACTATGATTCTACCCATTATTTCACCCGTTATTCTGCCCGTTATACCTAAATTGGGTGCAATAACGGGTAAAGTAATAGGTAGAATAACAGGTGGATTAATGGGTAAGAAATAACACAACGTCATCTTGTGTCTATCTATTATTCTGTATCTTATTCTATGTATTATTCTACCTATTACAGACGAAATAGATAAAATAAGAGATAGAATAATAGATAGGATAATACATAAAATAATAGGTAAACCTAACGTCAGCGCACCTTTTCTTCGAGCTGTTTTAGCATCGAAATATCACCTAATAACCGTTGATTTTTACCTGTGAAAAAGATGATCGGACTGACATTTGCATTATCAATACTTCGGCTTAACTGAATTCCCATCGCCTGATAATCATCATCGTTTGTGCAATGGTATAACGCTAAAACAAGCTGACATTGTTCTGGAGTTCCGCATTCTATTGCCCAGCGGATCAACTCCGAAAAGGTCAATCCGTTCGGTTTCCAGTGTTTTTTATGCCGTGACGCTAACGCCTTAAATTTTTCACGCCCTTGATTATATTTTTCTGCCCCGATCACCGGATCTTCACAACGAACCCCTTGAACCGGTC
Source organism: Yersinia sp. IP36721 (assembly GCF_003634395.1). Lineage (NCBI taxonomy): Bacteria > Pseudomonadati > Pseudomonadota > Gammaproteobacteria > Enterobacterales > Yersiniaceae > Yersinia > Yersinia sp. IP36721. Next base: position 47 of record NZ_QCZL01000056.1, on the reverse strand, counting down.
GCTTATCAAATGACAATTCCCATAAATTTAATTCTTCGATGTATTCG
>NZ_QCZL01000055.1:0-2808 GCF_003634395.1 Yersinia sp. IP36721 | reverse complement strand
TTCTACATTCGCATGGGTACTGGGTTGGTTAATCCAATCGTTGTGAAACAGTACCCAGCCGAATGTGGTGAAGAGAGCAATTAAAGATTGTATATTGCGACATATTGTTGCATTCTATCTGTGCGCTATCGCAAGCGTATGTGATTCTCCTCACATGAAATACAAAATCCGAAGAGGCACACGCAATGGCTACCAGTATTCGTTTAGACGACGACTTTGTTAGCGACGTAAAGGTTCATGCTGATGCTGCAAGTCGCAGTGTTCCAAAGCAGATTGAGCATTGGGCAAAGATAGGGCGTATAGCCGAAGATAACCCTGACTTGCCTTACAGTTTTATTCTTGAATCTCTACTGGCGCAAAGCGAGGTCGATAACCACAAGGTTACGCGCTATGTCAGAAGAACAGCACGGAAGTGAGATTGACGTTTATGAAACCCGTCGATTCTCAAAGGCATTAGCAAAGCTACCAGAGGCTCACTTGGCGGTGGTGGAAGATGAAATCGAAAAGATTATCAAAAACCCCATCATAGGTGAGCAGAAAAAGGGGGATCTCAGCTATCTCCGCGTCCATAAGTTTCAGCTTAATAACCAGCTTACTTTGCTTGGATATAGCTGGATAGAAGATAAAATCGAACTTTACTTATTAAGTTTAGGTTCGCACGAAAACTTCTATCAGGAACAAAAGCAGCAACGCAAAGCCGATCTCAAGTTAATTAGCTAGTCGGCATAAAATTTTAAGGCTCACTTCGGTGGGCCTTTTTTATTTAGCCCGCCGCCAGTGCCAATCACCCTCAAAAATACAACGTGCCTGAATGGGCCACGGCGGCGAGCTATTCCCTACACAACAGCACCCGACCAAATGCCGGGGAAGATTTTCCCCAAACGGGGGGTGGGTCATGAAAATGTTGAAATCACCGGATGTATGGATGCTCATCATTGCCTGGATAGCAGACCACCGGGGTGAGTTACTTAGCGCGGCACTGGCTGCGTTGATGGCTTACTTGCGTGGCTGGTATGCCGGAGGAGGTAAAACGCAACGTATGCTTGATGCGGCCATGTGCTCAGTGATGGCATGGTTTATCAAAGATGTATTGGTTATAGCCGGGCTGAACCCTGACTGGTCATTAATTGCCAGCGTGTTCATTGGGTACATGGGTACGGATTACATTGGTTCGGTGCTAAAGCGCATCGTTGGCAATAAGACAGGGGCTGACAATGCAAATCAGTAGCACCGGAATCAATCTAATAAAACAATTCGAAGGCTGCAAATTGACGGCATATCCAGACCCTGGCACCGGCGGCGCTCCCTGGACAATTGGTTACGGCTGGACTCAGCCAGTAGATGGTAAGCCCGTGGTTCGCGGCATGACTATCGATCAGCCTACCGCCGACCGGTTGCTGAAATGCGGAGTTGTCCAGTTCGAGCAGGGCGTTAACCAGATGCTCAAAGTCGGCGTAACCCAGAATCAATTCGACGCCTTGGTATCGCTGGCCTACAACATCGGAACCCGAGCGCTCAGCACATCGACGCTGATGAAAAAGGTAAACGCGGGTGATGCCAAGGGCGCTGCGGATGAATTCCTGAAATGGAATAAAGCAGGTGGGAAAGAAATGAAAGGCCTGACTAATCGCCGGGCGGCTGAGCGTGAGCTTTTCCTGTCATGAGTCGCGTAACGGCAATACTCATCGCTGTAACGGTGGCTCTGCTATTCGGCCTGATGTATTACCACGGGCAAGTAACCAGGCTACAGCGCGACGTCTCTGACATTACCCAGATAGCCAACAGCAGGCAGTCAGCCATTGACACGATGCTAATTCAGCGCCAGCAGGTTGCCGTTATCGACATCAAATACACCAAGGAACTGGCAGATGCCAAATCTGAGAACGAGCGCCTTCGTGCTGATATCGCTACTGGTGCTAAGCGGTTGCAGCTCAACGCCAGCTGTAAGCGATTGCCCGAAGCCACAGCCACCTCCAGCAGCGTTGATGATGCCAGCGCCAGACTTACTAACGCCGCTGAACGGGATTATCTCAGTCTCCGGGAGCGGATCGGAATTGCAACCAGCCAAATAAACGGCTTGCAGGACTACATCAATAACGTGTGCCTGAAAAATTAAGGAATTAATTATGAAAGACGAAAAGCAGGTTAGCTTTGAAGAAGCATCAAAACCGCTAGTTAAGTGGCTGGCTGAAAACGTTCACCCACACCACACAGTAATTGTCACCAGCACTGGCGCTGAGTTAATGATGGGTGAGATGTCATTTCCCACTGAAGAATTCCTGAAAGACTAAGTCACCAGATTGTGCAGCCCTAAAGAGGTGATCCACATCTTGCTGACGGGTAAGCCGTAAGTGGTGTAGCAACTCTGTGAAGACGTGGCAAAGCTGCGAATAGATAAGCTCAAATTTGAGCACATCTTCAGATATCAGGCCTCACTTCAGTGGGGCTTTTTTGTACCTGCAATATCTCCGCGCATTCACCGCGCATTTCAAACGAGAGTCTTTCAGAAAGCTGAGCCTGAGAATTTCCGCTATAAGGTGGCGACCTTCTCTCGGGCGGCATTCTGGTGAACAGGCTCATCTTTCTAAAAGGTAATCGCTATGAAACACCTGATTAAAATCATCAAAGGCACTCCAGTAGTTAGCACTGATGTAATCGCAATAGAGTTTGGTCGTCGTCACGATAACGTAATGCAAAACATTCGCTCCTTGATTGATTCTGAACATTTAGATGCCCTTGATTTCAAGGAGACCTCCTACGTAGATAAAATGAACAGAGCAAAGCCATGCTACGAACTTACTGAGCGGG
>NZ_QCZL01000054.1:0-3050 GCF_003634395.1 Yersinia sp. IP36721 | reverse complement strand
CCGGCGCTCAGATTCAGCCGCCTTTGCTTTAGCCTGATCCTGGTTGCAGTCATAGATTGCGCCATGACGTTGCTCGACGAATACCACCCCGCCGCTGCCGTGCCGGTTAAGCCGGAGTAGTAATTCGGTGTCCTGCTGATTGGCGTTTTCGTCGTAAGCACCTTCGCGGTATATTCCCAGCCAGTAATCACAGTCTTGCTCAATCTGTCCTGTGTCGCGGGAGTCGCTTGGTTGAGGCCGCTTATTGACGCGCCTTTCTAAATCACGGTTTAGCTGAGTCAGCAGAACGACAACGCAATCAAGTTCTTTGGCGAGGTTCTTTAGCCCCTTGGTGATCATCCCGTAAGCCAGATCATTACGGTCTGCTTTTTCGGCTGACATCAGTGTGAGGTAATCGACCAACACCATGCCTACAACACCACGTTCGCGCTTGATGCGGCGGCACTCAGAAACGATGTGAGACAGTGAAAGTCCCGGAGTATCGTCGATGTACAGATTGCCACTTCTCGCCAGCTCTAACCCTTTCGCAGACGCCAACGCAAAACGGTTATCGTCGTACCCATCAAGATAAAAATTACTGCTGGATACTCCTGAGGCTTGGGAAATCATGCCTTCGCCAAGCTGCACATCAGGCATTTCAAGGCTAAACGCCAGCGCCGGGAGATTCTCATTCAGTGCGCAGTTGATAGCCATGTTTGAATAGAGCGTTGTCTTACCCATTTTGGGGCGGGCACCAACCACGAACAGTGAACCTTTCACAATTCGCTTAGGTTCCAGCATGGCGTCCAGTGATGCGATCCCGCTGGTTAACCCAACAGCTCGCGGGTCACCGGAAAGTCGTTGTTCGACAACATCAACCCAATCTGAGAACACACTTTCGAATGTTCGCAGTCCTCTGCGGTTACCTGTCTTGGCGTGATCTGTGATCTCGGTAGATAGCGCCTGTATCGCCTCAAGCTTTTGCGTTGCTGTCATGCCGTTGTTGGCATAAAGCAACTCGGTCATCGCATTGGTTTTGGCAATGCTGTAACGAGTGATCGCCTTATCGCGTACTTCCATCGCGTAATGCACGATATTCGCGGCGCTGGGGGTGTTCTTCGATAGCTCTGCCATGTAAGCAAAACCACCTACAGTGCTGCTAATCCCCTTGTTCTCCATCTGGTTGAACAGCGTCAGAAGGTCAATAGGGATCTGCCTGCTAACCAAGTCTTTAATTTCAGCAAAAATTACTTGGTGTGGGCGGGTGTAAAACGATTCTGGTTTCAGCATGGACAGGACTTTAGCAACGTTATCACTGCCGTCATCCAGCATCAGGCCGCCAAGAACACTCTGTTCTGCGTCGAGGTTGTGTGGTGGTGTTTTGTAATCAACGGTCATCCTTGGCCCCCTCTCGGACTTGAAGATAAGTTTCATCGTTCAGGAAATACTCCAACCCTTTTTTCTGCCACGTCTTTCCGGAGCGAGTATCAGGGCGGTCTTCCAGCATCCAGCGGCAATTGGTGGAAATGTAAGTCAGGTAGGCTTTCCAGCTTTCCAGCGTGAATGGCTGGCTGTCCAGTTGGCGAGTTATCTTGCTGGCTTTCACCCAGAAGGTTTTGATCAGGTTGCGTCGCTTGTCACTGAGTGCTCTTATGCCTTTGGCTTCTGGCAGAATGTCGTGATAAGCATTGACCACATCTTCACAACTGAATGACGGTTTTTTCTTTTCCGGTTTATCGGCTGAAGAGGGACTCTCTATTACGTTAGTAATAGAGTTATTAGTTATTTCATTGTTTGTGGCACTTTGTTGGTAATCTGTTGGCACAACCTCCGCGCCAGCGCTTGGTGTAAGCGGCTTTGCGTTGGCACTTTGTTGGTAATCTGTTGGCACTAAATTTGGCTGATATTCGTCGTATTTTGTGACGTAAATTAATGAGAATTTCTTGGTGGTTGACTTGGTGATCATCCCAAGTTTTTCAAACTTACCGATTAGATATTTAATGCGGTTACCGGTAATACCGGTTGCCAGTTCCAGCTTATTTCTGCCAGTCATAAACTCTCCACGACGAACCATGACATCACCCAGCTCAGTATTAACTATTGCCGGTGCGTGATTAGCGGTAAGTATGAAATGTATCCACAGGTGAACTGCCTCAGAATCCGTCCTGTAGAAGGGCAGTTCCATTATTTTTCTATGCATCAAGGCAAACCCCTTACCGGTTGCCTCCGGCCTTGCTGTGTCTGGTTGACGAAACGCTAAGACGTTACTCATTGGCCTTACCTCGAGTGGCTTTAAGCCCACGGAAAATCTCAATGAACTTGTGACCGAATATTGGATTGTCCACGCAGACCATGACTAATTCGTCTGGCTTTGCAGAACGCTGCTGAGTAACTTCTCGCTGTTTTGCGTTAGTTTTCTTTCGCATGTATAATTACCTCTGTAATTGGCTTGCATACCTGATTACCGATGCCCTAACAGTTCGCGCTGTTGGGGCATTTTCTTTAGAACAAAGCTGGAGTCCTGTTGACTGGCTTCCTAGCCTTGGCTTTCTTTGCCTCGGCCTTATCAGCCATTGTTGTGTTCTTGATTGCCCATGCCTTAGCAAGTCGCAAGCAGTCATCAAACATCTTTCCCTTTGCGCTTGCCTGTGAGCAGCGTCGATAGTGGTCAACTCCAAAATTTGCCCCCCCTTGAGCGATTGGTAACGAATACCCAGCCGCCAGAAGCTCTTGCTTGATGTTGTGTTCGATAAATTGGATGTGGTTCACTAGATCCTCCGTTAAGCGCTAAACCCCACTGATTGGTTGTTATGTTGCGTAAGCAACTCAGCTACCGACCTAGCAAGCCGGTTGAGTTCCTCGTCCTCCACTCCGTATTCCAATATCGCCAGCATCATGCTCACCTGCTGGAAGAAGCCGTGTTTCCACTTGCTTATCCGTGACTCATGAATACCCATCTGAGCAGCAAATTTCCCCTGCCCCATCATTGCGATTTTGTTCAATAAAGCGGTCTCAATCTTCATTGCTTTCTTGCTGTTACTTGCACGTTCCATGCGTAATACTTCCCTTGT
>NZ_QCZL01000053.1:0-3285 GCF_003634395.1 Yersinia sp. IP36721 | reverse complement strand
TATCCGTGCCAGTAAAGTAGGCGAGAACGGAATTAAGCCGGATGTTTGGTATTCGCTGAATGAGAATGGCGAGTTTGAAGAAGTAACCGAGTAACTCCCCACCCCCACCAATCCCCAGAATAAGCCTGACAAATCATCGTTGGCGGCTTTGTCGTGGGAAAAAATCAGGAGAACGCCATGAAGACAATTCAAAAAGTATCAAAAGAACGCCTTGCTCAAATGCTTCCTGGCGCTCTGCTGAAATTAGGAAACCAAATAGTTACTTTCGACGGTTGCAATACAGAGCCTGACTACAAAAACCGCCCTGCTGAATTCGTGCACTACACCGACAGCCAGGGAGTTCAGCGCCGATTTGATATTGGCACTGTTATTCAATCAGCCACAGAGCATCTTGATGCTGAAGCGTGTGATTACTGCGGAAAACTTCGGCTGCCAGAAGATTTAAAAAAAGCATCCATCCAATTCTACAAACATTCAGAGCGTCACACATTCTGCCATGAAGGTAATTGTGCGGCGATTTATCAATCAACAGTCGGACGCCCAAGAGCATCCGTAACAGTTAACCGGAGAGCATCATGGGCGAAGTAAATATGTATCTACAAATGCAGCATCGTTATCAGCTAACAGGAAAGGATTTTGAGATTAAGCCATCGAAATGGATCTCACAAAAGCTACAGCCCGCGCTGATGTTTTTGCTGATGGCTATCTGCTTTTTCATCTCGGGGGTCGTATGGAGCTAGCCGTAACGCAGCAAACCCGCCTCGAAGACTTCATTTTATCACTCTGCATCGACAATCAACTGGAAGCCTCCGACCTTGATCGGATAGCTCAACAACTGGCTCAAATAAACGCCAATGACGATGCCCGAACATCAGGAACCCATCATGATTTTTCGTGTAATTGATACCGAAACGACCAGCTTTGAAGGCAGTGTTCTTGAAATAGCCAGCGTAGATATTGTGGACGGCAAGATTTGTAACCCAATGAGTGACTTTGTGAAGCCCACTGAGGCAATCAGCTTCGAAGCAATGGCAATACATCACATCACCGAAAGCATGGTTGCTGACGCCCCTATTATTGAGCACGTAATTGATAAATACCTTGATGCTGATATCTACGTTGCGCACAACGCGGCCTTTGACCGTGAAAAGTTGCCTCAGATTACCGCGCCGTGGGTTTGCACTCTTAAGTTATCACGCAAGCTATGGCCGGAAGGAGGTCATGGAAATCAGTATCTTCGCTATGCGCATGGATTAAACCCTGATGTGCCGGAAGGACTCCACGCACACAGGGCGCTGTACGACTGCTACGTTACAGCTGAGTTGCTGCTTCACATGAACCGCATAGCGCGATGGACTGTTGCTGAAATGCGGGAAATCACTAAACGACCATCCCTACTCCACGCGATGGCATTCGGTAAACACAAAGGGAAGACTTTTGCCGATATCGCCAGTGAAGACCCTGGTTACTTCCGTTGGTGCCTGTCAAACATGGAACTGAACGAAGACCAGGAATACACAATGAAACATGCGATGGGGGCTATCGTCTAATGGGTACTCCAGTACTGATCCTCGGCGAGTCTGGGACAGGGAAGTCTACCAGCATGCGCAATCTCAATGCTGCCGATTGTTTTTTGGTTAACCCGGAAAACAAGCGGCTACCCTTCAAATCCAAAGACTGGAAGCCTCGGGATTTTGAAGCCAAAACCGGTAATGTTTTTTTCACAGATATTCCCACGGACATTATCACCGTCATCAATTTTGCCCGACGTGCAAAAAAGAAAATCGTCATCGTGGATGATTTTCAATATGTAATGGGCAATCAGTTTATGCGGCGTCGCAGTGAAAAGTCTTATGAGAAATTTACTGAAATTGGCGGCGGCGCGTGGGATGTCATCAGGGCTGCCCAGGCCGCTGAAGATGACCTGATTGTCTATTTCATGGCACACACAGAAGAAACACAATCAGGCCGGGTAAAAATGAAAACCATCGGCAAAATGCTGGACGAAAAAATCACTGTTGAAGGGATGTTCGGCATAGCTCTTCGCACTGGCGTCATGGATGGACGCTACTACTTCTCAACACAAACCGATGGTACTGACCCGGTCAAATCCCCTATTGGCCTTTTCAATTCTCAACAAATAGATAACGACCTTAACGCTGTAGATATAGCGATACGGGACTATTACGAACTTAACGATGGAGCATCAGAATAATGCAACCAATCTTCACTTTTGACCAAGATTCTGCCAAAACCGCTGGCGCTGGCGGCGCATCTGAAACTGGCGCTTATGTAGGCAATATTGCCTCGGCCATTTTCACCAGTGGCCGTGATTCACAATCTGAGGCGATGGAACTCTGCCTTGAGTCGGATATTGGCAAGATAAATTACCTTCGCATTAACTATAAAGGCCGCGATGGTAGCCCATTAAAGCACGGATCTGCCCTGATACACGCCATCATGGGGCTGAACAAAATCAAGCAACTGAATGCAGTCGAAGTTCAGGGAGAGCAAGAGGTCGAGTTGCACTGCCCTGAGCTCGAAGGCAAACCGATTGGTTTTGTCCTTCAGAAAGTTCTGTACACCAAATCCGATGGAGGAGACGGCTACAAATTCGATATCAAACAGGCTTTTAGTTCAACCTCCCGCAAGACATTCAAAGAAGCTGTTGATGGCACGCCTGCTGAAGCAGTTGATAAGTTACTGCTCGTTCTAAAAGACAAGGACGAGCGGGAGCAGCCAGGGACTCAAGCTATGAGTGGACAGCAAACGCAACGTTCTATGCTCGGAAATGGCGCGCAACCACAGTCTCGACTTCAGCAAGTTGCTCAGCAACGCCAGCAACAAGCTGCAAAACAAGCTCCTGATTTTGATGATGATATCCCGTTCTAAAACGCATCCCCCGCACCCCGTAATACACAAAATAAGGGGTCACCATGAAATACGATGACAATCACAGGAGTAAGACCAGCAAGGATGCTGTGGAATACGCCCTCGCTCAATTCGATGGATTAAAAAAAGGAAAGCCAGTACGTAGGCCAGGATGGCTATATCTCGACGCATTGGATGCAGAAGAGCGAGCTCAGGTATTTGATGGGCAAAAGAGGCTTATAGGAAAAGAAAAGTAAACGGACTTACTGGCCATGGACGGCACCCTAGCCCCCCCATTACAGCAATCTGCTGAGGAATAGTTGTGTCAAAAATTCGAGAAGCCATCAACAAGGCACTCCAATACAGAGCCACTCCATCCGAGTGGCTTTTAATATTGTCGGTAATACTCGCTAT
>NZ_QCZL01000052.1:0-3331 GCF_003634395.1 Yersinia sp. IP36721 | reverse complement strand
GAAGCCATCAACAAGGCACTCCAATACAGAGCCACTCCATCCGAGTGGCTTTTAATATTGTCGGTAATACTCGCTATCTGTTGTGCGGGTATTGCTTATCTGATTATCGATTCGTTTTGAGGTGACTGATATGGCGAAGGAATATTTTGTCATCAGCGTAAATCACACTATGCGCCATAGCCGCTACATACTTTTGTGGGCGGAAAACAACGCTGGATATAGAGGGAAAATAGAGTCTGCTGGGCGTTATGAAGAGGACAAAATTTTATCTCAAATCAGATATTACAACTCAGGATGCGACACTATTGCCGTTCCGTGCGAATTGCTGGAGCGTCTTGCCGTCCCTGTGGATGAAAATTTTTTCGATACTGAAGGCGGGGGATGGGTGATTAATTCTAGAAAAAATTGGATTGAGATTTTAAAGCACACAATCTGCAAACCACAGCATGAGCCAAAGCCTGAATACAAAGGCTCACGTCGCAAGCAGGAGGCATGATGGATAGGAATATCGAAGAATTGAGAATTGCTCGCCTTAAAAGTAAGTTTGAAATAGCCAAGTCATACGGATCTGACCAGTTAACCGTACCAATGCCAGATTTAGACGCACTGATAGCCCAGCTGGAAGCGGTACAGAAAGAGCTAATAGACTGGCGTGCTATCGGAGAAGCAGCGGCACAAGATGATGCTGACTGGCACAAGCTAGCAGACACAGATTTAATCTGCGAAATGGTCAATGTTCTTATTGCTACAGGTGAAAGAGCGAAGAAAGCAGAAGCCGAGTTATCAGCGGCAAACGAGAAGCTGAGTAAGCCGGTTGTGTTGAGTTCGTCAACGGTCATGAGTCGGGCCTGTGCGGTGCGAGCAATCAAAGCAGCCGGCTTCACGGTAGAGGAGTGAATAATGGATTGGCATGAATACTTTATCTACGAGCCCGAAACTGGGTTATTGCTGAACAAAATATCTCGATACAAGGCTCGAATTGGTACACCTGTTGGATTCTCCAATGGGAAAGGTTATTTACAAGTAACGCTAAATAGGAAGCCATACAGGGTGCATAGAATCATATGGGAAATGCATAATGGCCCTATACCAGAAGGAATGCAGATTGACCATATCGACCACAATCGTGTGAATAACAGGCTAAATAACCTGCGAGTAGTCACCAACAAACAAAATAATCAGAATCGAACCCGACCATCTAATAACACCAGTGGAACCATTGGCGTTTACTGGAATAAGTTTTCAAGGAAATGGCATTCAATAATTGTTGTCGATGGGAAAGAAAAGAGTATTGGGTATTATGATGACATCAGTAATGCTGTCGCCGCCCGTAAACAGGCGGAGCGGGAACGAGGGTTTCACCCCAATCACGGAATGCCAGCGGAGGATAAATGCTAATCGGCTTTGTTCTTCTCATTACTTCCTGCTTTAACGATAGTTGCAACGCCCTACCAGTTACCGAAGATATCTACCCTACTCAATCCGAATGCCAAGTCGTATCAACTCAGCTTAAAGAGCGCAAGCCCAACGTTGTGCTCATGTGCAGCGAAGTGTATCGTTAATTCCCTGATTTTTATTGGAGGATTTTCGGTGAGTAAACATATTACTGTTTTGTTGCAACATGGAAAGATTGACTATATTGAAGTAAGCGATGACACCACCTCTGTTACTTATTCTGCTAAAAATGGTGCATCACCGTTACTATCAATGCCCATTGAGGAGTTAGTCATTGATGGGAAAACATATTATTTTGCAAGATCCTCATCTTTAACAGAAGAAGAAAAAATTATAGCCGCAATTAAGGGCGCCAAGTCTTAATACCAAATACCTAACAAACAAACCTCGCTAATGCGGGGTTTTTTATTGCCTAAATTCAGAGGTTACCTATGCAGCACTTAGAAATCACTATGCCTGACGGCAGCAAGTGGGCCGTTCCGGTTCATGTAATTCAAACTCACGCAGCCAATAACGATTTAGAAATTTCTCATGAAGAAGATATAGAAGATTGGGCCGAAAATAATATGAATTGGTCTGATGTTGAAGGGTTTGCCGTAATGACCACTCCACCTGAAGAGGATTATCAGGAAGGGTGGGTAAATGGCGAGAAGAAATTTATAGAGCGTTAATCACCCACCACGGACTCACAGAAACGGATTTCACTATCTGGAGTATCCCTATGCGTATAGAAATAGAAAACTACGTCATCACGAGTGATGAATATCAGTTCACCCTCAGCCAGAAAAATGTGTTTGGCAAAGAGAGTAAATATGCCGGACAGACTTATGAAAAAGCTGTCGGCTATTACCCAAAACTTAGCCAAGTTATTACTGCATTGATTATGCGCGGCGTTATGAAATCAGACATCGAATCACTACAAGCCATGCAGCAGCATATTACCCGCGTCAGCCTTGCCTGCGAAAAGGCGCTGAAAGATTTCACATCAGAACCGGTAAATGATGAGGTAGCGTAATGTGCGATGAAATCGACCAGGCTCAAAAACTTGAATTACTCAACATCAAAATCGGAATAGCCAATCGCAAGCCAAAAATGACATTTACCGGGCGCTGCCACTTTTATGAGTGCCGCCGGGCAATTACTCGCGGGTTGTTCTGTGATGCTGACTGCCGGGATGACCATGAGATTGACGAACGGCGGAAAAGGAATGCGGCATGAGCGACTACCAGCTTATCTATTGCGACCCGCCGTGGCAGTACAGCAACAAGGCCAGCAACGGGGCGGCAGACAATCACTATGTAACAATGAGCATGACAGAGCTTAAGAGGCTACCAGTGTGGTCTATTGCGGCTGAAAACTCAGTCTTGTGTTTGTGGTACACCGGTAATTTCAATGATGAAGCTAAGCAACTTGCGGAAGCGTGGGGTTTCCAGGTGCGCACGATGAAGGGGTTCACCTGGGTAAAGCTAAACCAACTGGCCGAAGAGCACATTAACAAGGCTCTGGCCGCCGGTGAGGTGCAGGATTTTTACGATTTCCTAACCCTGCTGAATGAGCAATCACGGATGAATGGCGGGAACTATACCAGGGCGAATACGGAAGATGTGTTGATCGCCGTGCGCGGGCACGGGCTGGAGCGGCTGAGCGCCAGCATTAAGCAAGTAGTTTACTCGCCGCTTGGTCACCACAGCGAAAAGCCGTGGGAAGTTCGAAACCGGCTGGAAATGCTTTATGGGGATGTGAAGCGCATCGAGTTATTTTCAAGGAAGGAGTTGCACGGGTGGGATACCTGGGGCAATGAGTGCGGTAAGTCTATTCAACTGATACCGGGGAGAGCTGAAGGAATATGAGCGAACTAATAATTTACCTGGATTGG
>NZ_QCZL01000051.1:0-3331 GCF_003634395.1 Yersinia sp. IP36721 | reverse complement strand
ATTGCCAAAGGCATCATACTGATATTGCCACTGCTCCCAGCGGGTGAGGCGGTTATCACGGTAAGGCTCGCTGCCACGGCTATGGGGTGAATTTTCTGGCGTCTGTTTTCATTTATATGACGTTTGGTCAATGGTTTTGGTTGACTAACTGGTTAACGATTGTAATTAAATTATAATCACGATTCATATTTCCATCGTTTGCCTGGCTCTGAGAATATCGTTTGCGGTCAGAAATGGTCTCTGGGTAGTCCTCTGTCACACTTGCTTTCTTCACATTCCACCAACGTTCAGCCACAAGTTGGAAAGTATTGGTTTTGGCGTCAAGCGAACTGCGCAGTTGTTCTTGCTGATGTTCCTGTGGATCGATTTGTTTCGCAAGGAGAGCACGAGCCTCTGCCCGGTAGCTTCGAGCATCTGCAAGGGTGACTGACGGATAAGGGCCAATGCTCTTTTTCGCACGCTTCCTAGTGACAGGGCGAATGTAGCGAAACTGCCATATTTTGCTGCCTGTGGATTTGATGAGTAGCTCAAGGCCATCGCCATCGTAAAGAACGTAGTCAGCTTCCTTAGGTTTAGCGGATTCGATTTCCTTGACGGATAAAGGTTTGGTTTGTCTTGCCATTGCCGGGTTTCCATAGTTTTAGGCACCTCAAAAACAATAAAGCTTTACGAGGTGCCTAACAAGGTGCCTAAAAGGTTCGGATTTAATTAGTTTGCTTCAGACTCAGCGGGACAAATTGCAGGTACAAAAAAGCCCGCAGGGCTTGCGCCATGTGGGCTTTTAGGACTTCATCGGATGACTCTGGTAATCACCGATGAAGAATTTGGTGGAGCTGGGGGGATTTGAACCCCCGTCCGAAATTACTACGTTATTATTTATTGGGTGCGCACTAATCAAAATTACTCTAACTTCATGTTATTTATTGTTTTAAGTTGGTATGAGTTTGTGCGAATTAGTATTAGTTTGTACCCTTTGCCGCCATTGTGCCGCCAATTTTTGGCTTCCAGTTTAAACCAATAAGGGGGTTTTTAGTCGTCGCATCTTCAAGGTGTTCGGGCGCAAAATGGGCATATACCATTGTCATTTTTATATCGACATGCCCGAGTATTTCACGCAGTACGAGTATGTTCCCCCCATTCATCATAAAGTGACTGGCAAAGGTATGGCGTAATACATGTGTACACTGTCCATCAGGTAGTTGAATGCCTGCCCTTTTTACTGCTCTTTGGAATGCTTTTCTGCACGGAGTAAATAGCGCTCCACGATTGTGTGGCATTTCGTCATAGAGTTCTTGAGTTATTGGCACGGTGCGGTTTTTCTTACCCTTGGTTTTTGTGTATGTAATTCGGTATTTTGCTACTTGTCGGCCTTCTAATTTTTCTGCTTCACTCCAACGCGCACCTGTAGAAAGGCATATTTTTGCAATTGTTAGTAAGTGTGGATTGGTTGATTCAGCGCATGAGTCTAATAATCGTTTTATTTCTAATGGTTCTAGGTAGGCAAGTTCACTTTCAGCAATTTTAAAAGTTGGCAATCCTGTTAAGGGATTAGGCGCAGGCCAGTGCCCTAATTTTTTTAATGTTCCAAAAACGGCCGATAAATTCATTTGCTCAAGGTTTATTGTGCGTGGTTTTACTTTTGCTAGTAAATTACCATTAGTTCCCTTTATTTCGCCTTTGAGCCGTTTTTCTCTATATTTTGAAAAATCAGCAGCGGTAATTTCGCTTGCAATAGGATTGCCTAATCCTTGGCAAATTATTTCTAACTTAGCATTCATTCTTTCCGGGTCAGCTAACGTTTGCCCATAAAGGGAATCCCATAGTTTTATAAGCTCAGATAAAGTACGTTTATCGGCTTTCTCACCGAGCCAAGGTTTGTTATTAGCTTCATCCATTTTAAAAATTTCATAAGCCAATGCCTCACCTTTAGTAGCAAACTGTTTCCTTACCCGTTTACCATTTCGCCCACTGGGGTAGCATTCACAGATCCATTTTCCAGAGGAAAGTTTTCTTACCGTCATGTGGCTACCAGTTAATTTTTGATTAACGTTAATGCAACGCGGGCTACCAGTTTCACCTCTTCTAAAGAACATTCAAAAGAAACATCGTCACCGGTAATTTTTACTCGGCCAATCGGAATGCGAGTGAGTTTTTTAATACTTGATCTTCCCTCAATTTCGATAAGCCATAATCCGTCTGATACCTCTTTTATTTCTTTATCCAAAAAGTAGGTCGAATCACCATCAATAAGAATTAGTGCTTTCGTCAAATTATTTGGGAGTAGGGCTTTATCAATCATCAAATAGTTAGCAGGGTGCAACTTACCATCAATAAGTTTTAGCTTATCAATAGGCTCAATATCTGTTGCTGGGTCAAAGGTCATTGAGCCTTCACCCGTGGTTAACCATTTAAGTGACACACCTGTTTCTAAGGCACATTGAATTATCCAATCAGCGGGAAATGTATCCCGTGAATATCTATTTGCCATAGTGCTTTTTGAAACGCCGACCTGTTCACACAATGCTTGGCGTGTCCGGAATCCATAAGCAGCGAGTAGGCGTTCTATTGCTGCTTTCCCTCCAACGTTTGGATCTATTTTGTACCCATCTGTGAACTTTTCCATTGACACTTCCCATATGTGGACTTAGTATCCTTCAAGTACCCACGTGTGAACATAAGGGTAACTCATGCGAACTTATACTAACTTAACCGGAGATTTTGCCTCATGAGTTCACAGATATCAATCAGTATCCCAAGTGCTGTTGTTACTCCAAAGGAGTTTGCTTCACTTGAAAATGTATCTATTCATACGGTGTATTCATGGGTGAAAAAAGGGTGGTTGACTCTACGCCCTAAGAGACACGCACATAGCCGTTCCAAAATTCTTTATGCCAAGTACAAAAAAAAGCAGCAAGCGGAAATTTATGGTCATTCGAATATTGAAATCAATATCGATCCATTGATGCCATTTTGAGAACTCAAGAGGCTTTTGGCTATGTTTGATTATCAGGTTTCTAAACATCCTTGCTTCGATGTGGCCATGCGCCGGTTTGCTTTGACGCATAACCTCAGTGAGCTGGCGGGCCGTGTTGGGATGAATCCGCAGACTTTGCGTAACAAACTCAATCCTGATCAGCCGCATTACCTAAACGTGATGGAGCTACTGACACTCACCGATATTACAGAAGACCCAACCCTGTTAGATGGTTTGCTGGCTCAACTGCAATGCTTGCCCGCTGTGCCAGTAAATGAAACCAATCCCAGCAACTTACCTACCCATGCTCTCAGCGCTACGGCGGCTATCGGCGCGATTGCCGGCGAAACCGTTACG
>NZ_QCZL01000050.1:0-3508 GCF_003634395.1 Yersinia sp. IP36721 | reverse complement strand
ACTACAACCGCTTCCGCTACTACGACCCGCAGGCCTGCTGTTACTTAAGCCCGGACTCGATAGGGCTGGCGGGGGGGATGAACCTGTATGCCTACGTTAAAAACCCTCTTACATGGATAGATCCGCTGGGATTGGCTGGGTGTAATCTCAATCCTAAAGATATTCACTACATGCAAAGCTCAATTAAAAATCAAACAGGAGCTCATACTGTTCTGGATAACGCTGCTGCATTAGCAAATGGAACACTTAAAGCTGCGGATCTACCTGCTATTAAGGTTTGGCGGGATGCTACAGGGAAAATATGGACTCTAGACCATCGAAGATTGGCCGCATTTAAAATAGCAGGTCTTGAAAGCGTACCAGTCCAATAGGCTACAGCCAAAGAAGTTGCAGGCCAAATGTGGAAAATGACAACAAAAACTGAAGGTAAGAGCATCATTTTAAAATTAGGTGATGGAATTAAACAGATAATAGGTGGTTGAAATGGAAAATGATTTATATCCTGTTGAAACTAGAGATGAATTAATTAAATTAATTTTATCTTTGGCTTCGGAAGCAAGAAATAATCCTGATGAGTGGGAGAATAATGATCTTCCATCTTTTTTAGAAGCGATGGCTTCATGGATGGAAGACATGGATGGTTTTTATAAGAATATGAATAAGCCATGCCCAGATAATGCCAGTTGGAGTGTCCTTGCTGACGTATTAATGGCTGCCAGGATCTACGAATAACTAAAACAAGCCGGAATGATCATAAGGTATCTTCCGGCTTGTTTTACCTGTCATCATGCCAATATATTCCCCTGCTGAATCCTAATCACCACCTGACCGGGCATTACGCTGATCGCCAGCGGTTGCCCGGTCAGGCCGCACTGCGTCAGCCAGTCCTCTGGCAGAGACAGATTGCCGTTATCCCGTATCTAGTTCACGTAACCACAGCCAGCCAGAACCCGGTTTAAAATTCGCCGGCCAGCTTCTGGATGAAGAATCGGGGCTGCACTACAACCGCTTCCGCTACTACGACCCGCAGGCCTGCTGTTACTTAAGTCCGGACCCGATAGGGCTGGCGGGGGGGGATGAACCTGTATGCCTATGTTCCGAACCCGTTAACATGGATCGACCCTCTTGGATTGAGTGCATGTAATTCGCCGAATGGTTATAAAGCTGGCGATGTAGATCCGCATGGTAATTTATCTCCAGGAGTAAATCGTGCTTCGGGACATTCGAATAGCAAAGCGGATGGTTTTGTTCAAAGTCATCATCCTATTCAGGATGCATGGGCCAAGAAAAGAATTAATGAATATCAACGGAACTCTGCTCCAGCAACATTATTGAAATCAGCATCTGGTAGTCCTCACGCTAGAATCAGTGCGGCTCAACGTGTTCGGCGTGCTTTACCTGGTGGTTGGGATACAACGTTGAAGCAGGAATTTAATATTAGTTATAGAGAAATGTTAAACTCTGGAGTTCCGGCGAAACAAGCAAGGCGATCCCTTAACGATGCCTATAAATATTTTGATGGTCTCAGGGAAAGTAACAAGCTTAATCCGTTCTTTGATATTTAATTCATTACCATTTTAATGATAAAGGTGGTTGTATATGGATAAAGATAAAGTTTTAGAGGAATTAAAGCGCATAGAGTCAAGTCGAGGTATTAAACTACCAAGTGCGTATAAGAAATTTTTATCTGAGGAAGTTCAAGATAAAGAAGTCTATGAGATAGAAAATAAGCAAGGTGACTCTATTTATATATTTAATTATCTAGATGTTGTTGAGAGAAATGAAACGTATACAATACAAGAGGTTGAGTCGGACTATTTTTTGATAGGACAAGATGGTGATCTCGGATATTTTATTTGCTCAAAAGACAATAGTGATAAAATTTATAGTTTAGATCTTGGTGCTCTTGGTAGCATAGATATGGATGAGGAAGCAAAAGATCTATATGATTTACGAGCATGATTTTTATTAAGATATATCTATAGTAAGGCCGGAAAGATCTCCTCTGGATCTTCCTGGCCATTTTATATGTCGCTACGCTAACATATTCCCCTGTTGCACCTGAATAACCACCTTGCCAGGCATCACGCTGATCGCCAGCGGTTGCTCGGTCAGGCCGCACTGCGTCCGCCAGTCCTCTGGCAGAGACAGATTGCCGTTATCCCGTATCTAGTTCACGCAGCCACAGCCAGCCAGAACCCGGTTTAAAATTCGCCGGCCAGCTTCTGGATGAAGAATCGGGGCTGCACTACAACCGCTTCCGCTACTACGACCCACAGGCCTGCTGTTACTTAAGTCCGGACCCGATAGGGCTGGCGGGGGGCGAGAGGCCGTATGGGTATGTGCATAATCCGCTGGGATGGATAGATCCGCTGGGGCTGGCGGCATGTCCAGGAATGTATGATTGGTATAAATACAATCGCTCCCGAGGCATGACAGCAACACAAGCACATCAAGCGATAAAAAATGCTTCACCACAAGATGTATTTAATTACGCCTTACATCGCCAAGGTATGTCAGGAAGCAATTACCCTATCAACTTTAAAGAGAAATTTACGGCAGGAAATTATAAGTATGAAGTAAGGGCGCACGATGTTAATCCGAATGCCCCATCGGGAAGTAATTCTGCTAATGGCCCTATATATAGAGTGGGTAGAAGTCAAAACGGGGTAAACCCTGTTACTAATCAAGGATATGGCTGGGAATATGGTTCTCCTAGTGGTAGTTGGCATCATACATCTGTATTGAAGCCTAATAGTCCGAACTATAATCCAGGAGCCGCAAATGATACGCATATACCACTGCCTACAGGAATTATTCCATGAGTGAGCAAAGTATAATTAATGATATAAAAAAACATGATTGGAAAGAAAGTTGGCTGGACTTCTCAGTCTTCCTTTATGAAAGAGGTCGATTAGTCATCGTGGGAAGTGATGATCTTTCCTACTATCATAATTTAGAAATCACAATCGAAACTCCGTCTTACATTAATGGAGTTATGGATTGGTCATGTGATCTTGATGAGGGTTTTATGAAAATATCAATTCAAGATAATGGCTCCCAAAAATTATCAACCCTTGAATTCTATTCAGATGATGAGTTGAAGTTTAAAGTGGTTGGGGAAAGTATATCAGTTAACTTCGATACGGTATTTTTTTATAAAAGAGATAATTTAAGCACTGGTGAACGATTGGCTTATTGGGTCAAGTAATATATAACTGGGAAGATCCTCTGGATCTTCCCAGTTATATTATCCTTTAATTTACGAGCATGTTAGTTTACATTATCTTAATTACTACCTTGCCGGGCATTACGCTGATCGCCAGCGGTTGCTCGGTAAGGCCGCACTGCGTCAGCCAGTCCCCCGCCAGATACAGTTCGCCGTTATCCCGTATCTAGTTCACGTAACCACAGCCAGCCAGAACCCGGTTTAAAATTCGCCGGCCAGCTTCTGGATGAAGAATCGGGGCTGCACTACAACCGCTTCCGCTACTACGACCCGCAGGCC
>NZ_QCZL01000049.1:0-4229 GCF_003634395.1 Yersinia sp. IP36721 | reverse complement strand
TATCCGTGCCAGTAAAGTAGGCGAGAACGGAATTAAGCCGGATGTTTGGTATTCGCTGAATGAGAATGGCGAGTTTGTAGAAGCGGAATAACCCCTCCAACTAAATAGGTGAGATATGAAGCACTACTTCATGGTCTTGGATTCGAGAGCGCAAGTTGATAGCAGTAGCGCCGCTGTTCTGGAGTGCCTTGGCAATCATCGTCCATCAATGAAAAGTTTGAGTAAAGACTGGGGGCAGCAAGGCGCTGTGCTCGTGAAATATAACCAATCTGGCAATGAGTTAACGAACGAAGAAATAGTCGCCGTTATACCTTAACCCTTCCCCACTAACTCCCCACTCCCACTACTAAATAACTGACAAATCATCGTCGGTGTTTTGCTGTGGGCTAAACACAAGGAAATGAGCATGGGTATTTTATTTACCAACACAGACACAAACCCCTCAGTTGATAGCGGAAAGTCCAAAGCGGTGAAAATCGGCGACTTCACAATATCAAATTATGCAGACGGAATAATTTGGATTGAATTCGATTCGGCTGGTGACGCTGGGTCATTTGACTTCAAAAAGTTCGAATCCGCCATTAAGTCTTTTTACGAAGCAAACTTATAAGGAAATGAGCATGAGTAATGAAAAAAAGGAACTGGCGCTCGTCACCTTGCCAGCTGAAAAAGTAGATTTGGAAGTTGCGTTACTGAATGACAAATTCATTGATGAGCTGATTGATAACGTTCGCAAGACAGCCGGTTCAGTGGTTGGCGACCTGAATACGGCAAAGGGTCGCGGCGTTTATATCACGATGGCTGACAAAGTGCGTAAATCTAAAGCAGCATTTGAGGTTCGCGCCAAAGAGTTAGTTGCTGAGCTAAAAGCACGGCCTGCTCTGATAGATGCCAACAGAAAAAAGTTTCGTGACGAACTGGATAATATTGCAGTAGCAATCCGAAAGCCGGTTACTGATTGGGAGGCCGAGCAGGAACGTGTCGCAGCCGAAGAAGCTTACTCGGCCATGTGGCAGGAAGCCCATGAAATGGACGCCAGCATTACAGCAGAACGGGCAGCCAAGAAAGAAGCCGATCACGAAATGGCCCTTCTGATGAATGACGCTTTCGACCGTAAACAAGCCGATAAAGCAGCCGAAGACGAACGCAAGCGCATTGCATATGAAGACGAATTAAAGCGACTGGCAGAGAACGCAGCTCGCCTAGCTGCAGAGGAGGAAGCACGGCGCAAGCTCGAAGAGGCTGCTCATCGTGAGTCCGTGTTAAAGGCTCAGGCGGAGCAAGCAGAGCGTGACCGCATTGCAGTAGAACAGAAGGCTGAGCAAGACAAGAAAGATGCAATCGCCAAGGCCGAGCGCGAAAAGCAGGAAGCTATCGCGGCTGAGAAACTTAAAGCACAGCAGGAAGCTGAGCGAGTACAACGTGAAGCCAAGCAGAAAGAAGATGCCCGGCTAGCAGAAGAGAAACGTGTTGCTGATGAAGCGGCCAAAAAAGCAGCCAACAAAGCTCACCAGGCAGAAGTAAATAACACGGCCATGGCCGTGCTAACCGATGCCGGAATTGATGCTGAATGCGCCAAGGCATGTGTTATCGCCATCATCAAAAATCAGAACGCCTCCGCCGCTATCGGTGAGCGCCCACCCATTCAGATCGTCTACTAATCAACTTAATTTTCAGGAGCACCGATGAGCACATTAACTTTATCGGGCAACCGGCTTGTCGGTGGCCCACTGAGCGGCATTTTGTCTATTCAGCATCACCCATCAAACCGACTGACTTCGGCTAGCTTCACTCCGCCACCCAAGAAAGGGTTTCTGGAGCGCCTGATCGAAGCCATTAACCGGAGGCTTGAGCCATGACATACGCAGAAATAACGGCGGCGCGGAAGACCCGTAAGTTCCTCAGCGAGCCAGAGCAGGCGCTGGCCGGAGAGCAGGCGCAGACATGGGATGGCGCACTGAAGGTTCGGAACCTGATAAAGGTTTTCGAAACTCTTCCCGATTTTAGCCGCGAGGCGTTCGATCTGGTTATCGACGAATTCGATTACGAAGAGATTGAGACTGCGCTCTATAACATTCTTCTGGAAACTGCCAAGTGGCAGCGAGCATTAGAAATACAGCGGCACCTGGCTGAACACGATGAGGCAGCATAATGGAACCCGGACTCTATCACGACATTTCAAACGAGGATTACCACTCCGGGGCCGGAGTCAGCAAGTCACAACTGGATGATGTGGCTATTAACCCCGCAATACTTACATGGAAGAAAACAGCGCCAGTAGATACGGAGAAACTCAAGGCGCTGGATATGGGGACCGCCCTGCACTGCCTGTTACTGGAACCAGATGAATTCGATAAGCGATTCATCAAAGCGCCAGAATTCAACCGGCGCACAAATGACGGCAAGGTAGCAGAAAAGGATTTTCTGAAAGAGTGTGAAGAGTCAGGAAAGACGGTAATGGACTTTGAGCAGCACCGGAAACTGGAGTTAATGCGAGGGAGTGCCTTAGCTCACCCTGCGGCGCGGTACTTTCTGGAAGCAGAGGGATATTGCGAATCATCAATTTACTGGCGAGACGAGGAAACAGAAGAACTGTGCCGCATCAGGCCAGACAAGTTTCTTCGAAGTCAGCCAATCATCATCGATGTGAAAAAAGTCGCTGACATGGATCGCTTCTCTCGCCACATCGAAGAGTTCCGGTATCACGTGCAGGACGCCATGTACCGGGACGGTTACCTGAATCACTTCAACGAATACCCCACTTTTATTTTTCTTGCCGTTAGCGAAACCATCGACTGTGGCCGGTACCCGACGCGGGTATTCCAGCTTGATGCCGATGACGTTGCCGCCGGGCACGAACTCTATCGCAAGAATTTACAGACCTATCACGAATGCCGACTCAGCAATGAATGGGGCGGTGTAGAAACCATTTACCGCCCGGCATGGGCAAGGAAAAAAAACAATGACTGACATCGCCAATATCGAACTCAGCAATGAACCCGCCATTACCAATGCAAACGTGGCGATTTTCAGCCCTCAAAACCTGATGGCAATTCAGAACTTTGCAACACTTATGGCAAGCGGGCGATCAACTATCCCGTCTCACCTCGCTGGAAATAAAGCGGACTGCATGGCAGTGGCAATGCAAGCTGTTCAGTGGGGCATGAACCCATTCGTAGTTGCTCAAAAGACTCACGTTGTTAGCGGCACCCTGGGTTATGAGGCGCAGCTCGTTAACGCGGTGATTTACGCAATGGCACCTACAAAAGACCGGATTCATTATGAATGGTTTGGCCCATGGGAAAACGTGATCGGCAAGTTCGCAGAAAAAGTTTCAAAGAACGGCAATAAATACATAGCACCAGACTGGACTCTGGCAGACGAGAAAGGCTTAGGGATTCGAGTGTGGGCGACGATGAAGTGGGAGGATGAACCGCGCGTTCTTGAGCTTCTTCTGTCTCAGGCTCAGGTGAGAAACTCCACCCTGTGGGCAAGCGACCCTAAGCAACAATTGGCCTATCTAGCCGTTAAGCGCTGGTCTCGCCTTTACTGCCCCGAGGTTATTCTCGGCGTTTACTCTACCGATGAATTGGACGGAAAACCAAAGCCTGAGCGAGATGTAACCCCGCGCACCAATGCCGACCTGAACAAGATGATCAACACCAAGAAAGCGGAGCCAATCGAGGGCGAACTGGAGACGACAAAAGTAGATGAGCGCTCACCTGATGCCCTGCTTGCTGACTTCACCAACGCAGCCAGCAACGCAAAGTCAGTTGCAGATCTGGAGAAATTCTTCAAATACAGCCAGCGTGTCCTCGCTAGCCACCCCGACCAGCTGGAAAAGGCGATCGACATTTACAGCATCAGAAAAGCTGAGATGGAAGAATCCGTGGGGTAACAGATATATGGATAATCCGCATGGAAACATCACGGTAGGCGCGGTGACGCTACCTTATTCCCGAATACATCATGGATGGATTACCCCGAAGAACCGCATTGAACGGAACCCATTTAAAGCGCAATTGATTGCGGAGCGGTTCAACTCATGCTTGAAGCTATCAGTCGCTGCTAACGGACTGGTGGCTTAAATCCCTTACCCCTCCACTTAACCGGCAGCCAGTCTGCTGAGGAATAGTTGTGTCAAAAATTCGGGAAGCCATCAACAAGGCACTCCAATACAGAGCCACTCCATCCGAGTGGCTTTTAATATTGTCGGTAATACTCGCTAT
>NZ_QCZL01000048.1:0-3297 GCF_003634395.1 Yersinia sp. IP36721 | reverse complement strand
TTTGATGCCTGGCAGTGTCCTACTCTCGCATGGGGAGACCCCACACTACCATCGGCGCTACGGCGTTTCACTTCTGAGTTCGGCATGGGATCAGGTGGGACCACCGCGCTATTGCCGCCAGGCAAATTCTGTTTCAATCAACCCGCCACGTGATTTACATCACACGGCCAGTCAATCCAATCTGTTAACAATGCTGAAAATTAAAACGCTCTCTAAAACACCTTCGGTGTTGTAAGGTTAAGCCTCACGGATCATTAGTACTGGTTAGCTCAATGCATCGCTGCACTTACACACCCAGCCTATCAACGTCATAGTCTTTAACGTTCCTTCAGGGGGCTTGAAGCCCCAGGGAAGACTCATCTTGAGGCAAGTTTCGCGCTTAGATGCTTTCAGCGCTTATCTTTTCCGCATTTAGCTACCGGGCAATGCCATTGGCATGACAACCCGAACACCAGTGATGCGTCCACTCCGGTCCTCTCGTACTAGGAGCAGCCCCTCTCAATCTTCCAACGCCCACGGCAGATAGGGACCGAACTGTCTCACGACGTTCTAAACCCAGCTCGCGTACCACTTTAAATGGCGAACAGCCATACCCTTGGGACCTACTTCAGCCCCAGGATGTGATGAGCCGACATCGAGGTGCCAAACACCGCCGTCGATATGAACTCTTGGGCGGTATCAGCCTGTTATCCCCGGAGTACCTTTTATCCGTTGAGCGATGGCCCTTCCATTCAGAACCACCGGATCACTAAGACCTACTTTCGTACCTGCTCGAGCCGTCACTCTCGCAGTCAAGCTAGCTTATGCCTTTGCACTAACCTCACGATGTCCGACCGTGATTAGCTAACCTTCGTGCTCCTCCGTTACTCTTTGGGAGGAGACCGCCCCAGTCAAACTACCCACCAGACACTGTCCTCACCCCAGATTATGGGGCCGAGTTAGAACATCAAACATTAAAGGGTGGTATTTCAAGGTTGGCTCCACGCAGACTGGCGTCCACGCTTCGATGCCTCCCACCTATCCTACACATCAAGGCTCAATGTTCAGTGTCAAGCTATAGTAAAGGTTCACGGGGTCTTTCCGTCTTGCCGCGGGTACACTGCATCTTCACAGCGAGTTCAATTTCACTGAGTCTCGGGTGGAGACAGCCTGGCCATCATTACGCCATTCGTGCAGGTCGGAACTTACCCGACAAGGAATTTCGCTACCTTAGGACCGTTATAGTTACGGCCGCCGTTTACTGGGGCTTCGATCAAGAGCTTCGCCTTGCGGCTGACCCCATCAATTAACCTTCCAGCACCGGGCAGGCGTCACACCGTATACGTCCACTTTCGTGTTTGCACAGTGCTGTGTTTTTATTAAACAGTTGCAGCCAGCTGGTATCTGCGACTGGCTTCAGCTCCGAGAGCAAGTCTCTTCACCTAGCGCCAGCGTGCCTTCTCCCGAAGTTACGGCACCATTTTGCCTAGTTCCTTCACCCGAGTTCTCTCAAGCGCCTGAGTATTCTCTACCTGACCACCTGTGTCGGTTTGGGGTACGATTTAATGTTACCTGATGCTTAGAGGCTTTTCCTGGAAGCTTGGCATCAACTACTTCTGCACCGTAGTGCATCGTCATCACGCCTCAGGGTTGATGGTTTTCCGGATTTACCAGGAATACCCCCCTACACGCTTAAACCGGGACAACCGTCGCCCGGCTAGCCTAGCCTTCTCCGTCCCCCCTTCGCAGTAACACCAAGTACAGGAATATTAACCTGTTTCCCATCGACTACGCTTTTCAGCCTCGCCTTAGGGGTCGACTCACCCTGCCCCGATTAACGTTGGACAGGAACCCTTGGTCTTCCGGCGTGCGGGTTTTTCACCCGCATTATCGTTACTTATGTCAGCATTCGCACTTCTGATACCTCCAGCAGTCCTCACAGACTACCTTCAACGGCTTACAGAACGCTCCCCTACCCAACAACGCCTAAGCGTCGCTGCCGCAGCTTCGGTGCATGGTTTAGCCCCGTTACATCTTCCGCGCAGGCCGACTCGACCAGTGAGCTATTACGCTTTCTTTAAATGATGGCTGCTTCTAAGCCAACATCCTGGCTGTCTATGCCTTCCCACATCGTTTCCCACTTAACCATGACTTTGGGACCTTAGCTGGCGGTCTGGGTTGTTTCCCTCTTCACGACGGACGTTAGCACCCGCCGTGTGTCTCCCGTGATAACATTCTTCGGTATTCGGAGTTTGCATCGGTTTGGTAATCCGGGATGGACCCCTAGCCGAAACAGTGCTCTACCCCCGAAGATGAGTTCACGAGGCGCTACCTAAATAGCTTTCGGGGAGAACCAGCTATCTCCCGGTTTGATTGGCCTTTCACCCCCAGCCACAAGTCATCCGCTAATTTTTCAACATTAGTCGGTTCGGTCCTCCAGTTAGTGTTACCCAACCTTCAACCTGCCCATGGCTAGA
The DNA here is from genome assembly GCF_003634395.1 of Yersinia sp. IP36721. Lineage (NCBI taxonomy): Bacteria > Pseudomonadati > Pseudomonadota > Gammaproteobacteria > Enterobacterales > Yersiniaceae > Yersinia > Yersinia sp. IP36721. Next base: position 841 of record NZ_QCZL01000048.1, on the reverse strand, counting down.
TCACCGGGTTTCGGGTCTATACCTTGCAACTAGACGCCCAGTTAAGACTCGGTTTCCCTACGGCTCCCCTATACGGTTAACCTTGCTACAAAATATAAGTCGCTGACCCATTATACAAAAGGTACGCAGTCACACCACGAAGGTGCTCCCACTGCTTGTACGTACACGGTTTCAGGTTCTATTTCACTCCCCTCGCCGGGGTTCTTTTCGCCTTTCCCTCACGGTACTGGTTCACTATCGGTCAGTCAGGAGTATTTAGCCTTGGAGGATGGTCCCCCCATATTCAGACAGGATGTCACGTGTCCCGCCCTACTCATCGAGTTCACAGCATGTGCATTTTTGTGTACGGGACTATCACCCTGTACCGTGCGACTTTCCAGACGCTTCCACTAACACACAAACTGATTCAGACTCTGGGCTCCTCCCCGTTCGCTCGCCGCTACTAGGGGAATCTCGGTTGATTTCTTTTCCTCGGGGTACTTAGATGTTTCAGTTCCCCCGGTTCGCCTCGTTAGACTATGTATTCATCTAACGATAGTGCAACGAATTGCACTGGGTTTCCCCATTCGGGTATCGTCGGTTGTAACGCTTCATATCAGCTTACCGACGCTTTTCGCAGATTAGCACGCCCTTCATCGCCTCTGACTGCCTAGGCATCCACCGTGTACGCTTAGTCGCTTAACCTCACAACCCGAAGGTGTCTTTCGACATCATCGTGCTGCGATTATTGAGAGACTCTACCTGCAGATGACTCCTTGTCTCGGTAAATCTACGGAGAGACAAGTTTTAGCTGCAGTGTTTCAATTTTCAGCTTGTTCCAGATTGTTAAAGAGCAATATTT
>NZ_QCZL01000046.1:0-5886 GCF_003634395.1 Yersinia sp. IP36721 | reverse complement strand
CTGCCAGAGGACTGGCTGACGCAGTGCGGCCTGACCGGGCAACCGCTGGCGATCAGCGTGATGCCTGGTCAGGTGGTGATCCTGGTTCAACAAGATCATATGTTGGCGTAACAACAGATGAAAATAGCCGGGAAGATCCAAGCGTGATCCTCTAGGCCATCATTAATATATCAATGATTCACACAACTAATAACCAGCTCGTTCTTTCAATTTCATTATCCATTCATTTTCTATATTACTTAACGCTGATTTAATTGGCCAGTTAGGTGCCGTTTCTATTTTATGTAGAAGGGTCCAACCCAGACCATAGCATTCATCCTCACCAAAAATAGAAACCAGCTCACATGCATCATCATCAGATACAGGTTCTATAATAGAGTCAATGACATTCTGATATTTTTCAATGAGCGTAATGTCGGAGCAGTCCTCAGAAGGAAGCTTTCCCATTTTTACTAGTTCAATAACGGATTTTTGCATAACATACCTATTTAGCCATTAAATCAGGGAAGTTAGTTTTATAATAAGTAAGGAGATCTCTTATTCCTTCATTATATTTTGAGCCAGCGATCTTTCTCATGTCAGCAATATCTCTATATAATGCTTGACGGAATGGCAATCCTACTTCTTGTTTTACAGTAACCGCACCTTTAAAGCCATATGTTCTAGTTAAGTAATGCTCTGACTGAGGAATTACTAATGCCCCACCGTCAGCACGTGAAGTATATTTTGCAGCAGCTTGAGGCATATGATGCGGTGTTAATTCATCACCTTTAACACCTCTTGCACTGAGATCTCCAAACCTACCACCTTCGCCAGCTTTTACTGCACATCCAGCTAACCCCAGAGGATCTATCCATGTAAGAGGATTTGATGCATAAGCATACAGGTTCATTCCCCCCGCCAGCCCTATCGGGTCCGGGCTTAAGTAACAGCAGGCCTGCGGGTCGTAGTAGCGGAAGCGGTTGTAGTGCAGCCCCGATTCTTCATCCAGAAGCTGGCCGGCGAATTTTAAACCGGGTTCTGGCTGGCTGTGGCTGCGTGAACTAGATACGGGATAACGGCAAGCTGTCTCTGCCAGAGAACTGGCTGACGCAGTGCGGCCTGACCGGGCAACCGCTGGCGATCAACGTGATGCCCGACAAGGTGGTGATTCAGGTGCAACAGGATAATGTATTAGCGTAACAACAGATAAAAAAACCGGAAAGATCTAAAGAGATCCATTCCGGCCATTTATTTTTACTTCATCTCTTTTTTCTTGGATAAATAAAAGTCAAGATACTTCTTCGGTCTTTCTTTAAATGCACGAGCCTTACCATAATTATAGGCATCGTCAAAGTATTTATATGATTCATCATATTGCTCTAACTCATAACAGACCATTCCCAGGTCGATTGATGGTGCTGTATCTATATTAGAGCTTGTTGCTTTAAGTTGCGCCTCACCCCAATATTTTGCACTTTCAAAATCTGACCGATTAAAATATGCAGTATAAAAAGAACCTGATAACCATGAACTTAACATTTCCCATTCCAATTTTGGTTCCGGCAGTAACTCCCATGCCTCTTGATAATTTTTCAATGCAGAGTCAAAGTCACCATTCGTACTGTAAACATTCCCAGCCTCTATGATAGATACTATTTTTTCTTCTAATTCCAGGTTATCTTCTGCAAGCTCTTTCATACACCCACCTATTAAAAATATTGTGACATTTCTGCTGGCCCAATAAAATCACTTGGATCTCTATATCTATCAGGCAATTTAGCACCTTGAGAACGGTTATGCCCAAAATATTCTAATTCATAATTTTTGGAATCTCTCATAAAGGCTCTAACTTCTTTAGATTTCGGGCCATAATAACCGCCTTTCTGATTCCAATATTTAACAGCATCTGTTAAGTGAGCCATATCAGCATCCTGAACGCGATACCATTTATTATCCGTTGAACTTTTAAACCTCATATCACTACCAGCACCACGAATACGACCTTCACCACGCATTCGTTCAATAACTTCTCTGCCAGTCTTGCTATTTTTGCCTGGGGTTCTTCCCATATTATTTAGACGACAGGATGCCAGCCCTAGCGGATCAATATATGTCAGTGGGTTCGGAACGTAACTATATAAGTTCATCCCCCCCGCCAGCCCTATCGGGTCCGGGCTTAAGTAACAGCAGGCCTGCGGGTCGTAGTAGCGGAAGCGGTTGTAGTGCAGCCCCGATTCTTCATCCAGAAGCTGGCCGGCGAATTTTAAACCGGGTTCTGGCTGGCTGTGGTTACGTGAACTAGATACGGGATAACGGCAATCTGTCTCTGCCAGAGGACTGGCTGACGCAGTGCGGCCTGACCGGGCAACCGCTGGCGATCAGCGTGATGCCCGGCAAGGTGGTGATTAGGACTCAGCAGGGTAATATATTAGCGTAACAACAGATAAAAAAGCCGAGAAGAACTAAAGAGGATCTTCCCGGCTTTAGTCTAATTGGCGTTGTATATATCGTGCAAATCTTTATCTTCGTTTAACACGACAGACAATTCATTATCTTTCTGATAAGTCAAAACCAACTCCCCTTTATTTTCATCATCCTCTATAGCACGAACGCCATCGATAACACATAGCATACCGAATAAAGCATCATCGGCAACAAGCTTGATTATCTGTTTTATAAATTCTTTAGCCTCATCGGCCTGTGAATTATAAAAGCCGGATAAATCAACCAGTTCCTTTGATGGCTTTTTACCTGGTGGGGATTCCAGTATAGATATTATATCTTCTACCGCTGCATCTTTAACAACAAGGTTTAATATATCTACAAACTTATTAGCATCCATTTAACTTACCTTAATTTAGTAAACGCCTCAGGGAACATTTCTTTATTGAGCCTGATAAGATCTTTAATGGCTGAAGGTGGTGCATTGGTATAGTTACGAAGATCTCGTATATCTTTCGCTAATAAATCCCTTGGCGTTCCTGTAAAAGTACCTTTAGTTGTTGGTATTAATTTATGTTCAGCTCTCGGAACAGCCATTGATGGTGCAGTCTTTGGGTCATAACCAGATATAACCTGGCCTGCAGGGTGTTTCTGAGTAACATGGTGAATATCTAATCCATCACCAACTTTTGAACGCCGCTGTAAATCATCAAAAGTTCCTACTTCATATTTTTGAGTATGGCACCCCGCCAACCCCAGTGGATCGATCCACGTTAATGGATTTGGTACATACGCGTATAAGTTTAATCCCCCCGCCAGCCCTATCGGGTCAGGACTTAAGTAACAGCAGGCCTGCGGGTCGTAGTAGCGGAAGCGGTTGTAGTGCAGCCCCGATTCTTCATCCAGAAGCTGGCCGGCGAATTTTAAACCGGGTTCTGGCTGGCTGTGGTTACGTGAACTAGATACGGGATAACGGCAATCTGTCTCTGCCAGAGGACTGGCTGACGCAGTGCGGCCTGACCGAGCAACCGCTAGCGATCAGTCAGCGTAATGCCCGGTCAGGTGGTGATTCAGGTGCAGCAGAGCAATATGTTGGCGTAACAACAGATAAAAATAGCCGGAAAGATCTAAAGAGGATCTTTCCGGTATTTTAGATACCTACTAATATTTACCAACCACCCCAAGCATCATACTTATAATTATCATCTATTTTTTCAAACGTAACACCTGTTAATTTCAGCATTTCAAAATTTCTCTTAAATAATAACGAGCATACAGGCTTTGATATTTCCTTACAAAAAAACAAATGTTCTTTTATATCATCCTTGACTTTAAATTTATCTATCTTTTCATAGTATACTTTATCTAACCCTTTCGCTTCTGGTGTGTTTAGCTCGCCAGTTTCTATATCCTTTGATATCGTAAATACTGATTTAGACTCATCCATTATAGACAAGTAACTCGAAAGATAAAATAAAAAATATTTTTTCAATGGGGCTTTGTTTTTATATAAATAAACATTTACAGGAATACTTATACATTTTACATTCAACTCAGAGTTCAACATTAACATTTCAAACGAAATTAAGTTGTCATTAAGGAGGTAATCACCATCTAATTTGTATGATTTTACTTTAACAGCATAGTTATCTGAAAAATCATCTAACGATGGTGGAGCCGTAAAAAGATCATAACCAGGTAGTTCTGGTGTCCACTCTTTATCCATAAAGTGTGGTATCCCCGCATCATCAGGAGCATATTCGATAACAAAAAATTCATTTTCAGCATTACTCATAATAATCTACCTGTATTAGGATCAATTCTAAACACCCCATTATCAAGACCTTTCCTTGCCCAATCTTGAATTTCTTTTATCCCCAGAGCTAACTGTGTATCACTCAATCTATTTGCCTGGCTTGCAAGTTGAGATATTTTATTCCTTATTGCTCCTGTGTATTGATTATGATTAGACCAATGCCCTGGTATTCCCATTGTGCTAGCAAGATCTTTTGAGCCAGGTAAGAAGGTTCCATTTGATGCTCCATCACCATTCCAACCAATTTTTTTAAGGCGGTCGAATATAGATTTAAAGTTCTTATCTTTCATTAATTCTTCAGGAATAAGATGGTGATTAGCCATACCATCACCGGTTCTTGCTCCCATATTTCGACCTAAAGTACAACTCGAAAGTCCAAGAGGGTCGATCCATGTGAGGGGATTCGGAACGTAACTATATAAGTTCATCCCCCCCGCCAGCCCTATCGGGTCCGGACTTAAGTAACAGCAGGCCTGCGGGTCGTAGTAGCGGAAGCGGTTGTAGTGCAGCCCCGATTCTTCATCCAGAAGCTGGCCGGCGAATTTTATACCGGGTTCTGGCTGGCTGTGGTTGCGTGAACTAGATACGGGATAACGGCAATCTGTCTCTGCCAGAGGACTGGTTGACGCAGTGCGGCCTGACCGGGCAGCGCTGACGATCAGCGTGATGCCCGGCAAGGTGGTGATTAAAATTAAGAAAAATTATAAGTTGGTATAATATCCTACAAAACAACCGGAAAGAGCAGAGTTCTCTCCGGCTTAATTTTACTCCGTTACTCCATGACTGATAAGCAATTGTTTCCAGTTTTCAAGATAGCTTTTGAATTTTTCAATAGAGTTTATATTTAACTCCTCTTCAGAATACTCATTGAAAATATTGACACCATCTTTTTTTATCGTAACAGTATGGGCATTTCCTGTCCCTGACCATGATTCCATCACTCCTGACTCAACATTATCACAAGCGGTTATATACTCATTCACACCAAATAAACTGCGTTGTATATCACCAGATAAGAAATCTGCTAACACGTGATATTCATAATCTATATCTAAAAATGGATATCCTTTATCATCAAATAAAAACTTCATATCACCTCAACAATTAATATATTGGATAAGCAGTGTTTATATTTCCAGAGGAATTTAACCATCCCTCTATTTTCACACCGCTTGGAGATATACCTGACCACTTCCCATTAGGTAGTACTGTTCCATTATTATAAGCGCCTCTAATTTCGGTCATCACTTGAGCTCTATTCCACGATTTCGGGAAGAATGTTGACTGCGGCCCTTTAGCTACCCATTGACCCGTAGCTGAATTAAATATCTCTACTTTCCCTTGATAGACACCCTGAGCATTAGCAGAGTTAGTAATTTGGGTAACCCTTGCTTTACCCTGATGGCCGATACTTCCTTCATGGTGGAATCCAACGCCAGCTCCTCGGCGGTTAATTTCGCCATGGAAAACATGCGTGGCATTGATGCTTGGAGGACAAGCTGCTAACCCAAGCGGATCTATCCAATTATTCGGGTTATGTACATAAGCATATGGGTTATATCCCCCCATCAGCCCTATCGGGTCCGGGCTTAAGTAACAGCAGGCCTGCGGGTCGTAGTAGCGGAAGCGGTTGTAGTGCAGCCCCG
>NZ_QCZL01000045.1:0-7165 GCF_003634395.1 Yersinia sp. IP36721 | reverse complement strand
TGAAAGCGCGCCTTGAGCCGCAGGGCCAGGATGGCATGGCATCCTGATAACGCCCGCAGGCGAATCTAGCGCTGGCTCGCCGGACGAAGCGCGCCCGAGGGAGGTTCGCAGAACCCCACTTTCGCGCCAAGCCCGGGTGCAGGGTTGGGCGACTGCCAACCCGGCTCGGAAGCCTCCACGGTAAGTGAGGAGACAGTGAACTGCTGGGCTTTCGAAACCAGCCCCCAAACATTATCTATTATTCAGAAACTTATCTAAAAACTGCTTGGTACGCTCATGCTGCGGATTTGCAAACAACGCCTTCGCTACCCCCTGCTCGACGATCTGCCCGTGATCCATAAAGATCGCCCTGTCAGCCACATCGCGAGCAAAACTCATTTCGTGAGTCACGATCACCATAGTGCGTCGTTCTTCCGCTAAAGCTCGAATGGTGTTTAATACCTCGCCCACCAGCTCTGGATCCAACGCCGAAGTCGGCTCATCGAATAAAATCACTTCAGGCTGCATCGCCAAAGCCCTTGCTATCGCCACTCGCTGCTGCTGCCCACCCGAAAGACGGCGCGGATAGGCATTCTCCTTGCCGCTCAACCCGACTTTTGCCAGCAACTCGCGCGCCCTTTTCTCTGCGGATTCGCGCTTTTCCCCTTTCACAATCACCGGCCCTTCAATGATATTTTCCAACACGGAACGATGAGGGAATAAATTGAAGTTCTGGAACACAAACCCCACCTGCTGACGCAGCGCTCGTACCTGTTTTTGCTGCTTACTAATAGGTTTAGAACCGTCAATCTGAATATCACCAACGCGAATAGTGCCAGAGTCAGGAATTTCCAACAGATTAATGCTACGCAACAAGGTCGTTTTACCTGAGCCACTCGGCCCAATAATCGCCACCACTTCGCCAGTATTTACCTGTAGATCGATGCCACGTAGTACCTGTTGACCGTTAAATTGCTTGGTCAATTTCTTCACTTCAATGGTACTCATCGTTACTCCTGATCCTGACGATTAACATGTGCTTCTAGTCGATTCTGTAACGCCGACAACAACGTAGCCATCATCCAGTAAATCAACGACGCGGCCAGATACATGGTAAAGACTTCCAATGTACGCGAAGTCACTAACTGTGCCTGACGGAACAGCTCCGGCACCTGAATCGTTGCCGCTAGGGAAGTATCTTTTACCAGCCCGATAAAGCTGTTGCCCAACGGCGGGAGCGCCGTACGCCCGGCCTGCGGCAGAATCACCCGATATAGGGTCTGCCAGCGCGTCATACCGATACTGGCCGCGGCTTCCCACTGCCCTTTCTCAATAGAAGAAATAGCAGCCCTTAGCGTTTCCGAGGTATAAGCGGCGGTATTTAGAGATAAACCGAGCAATGCAGCCGGCATTGGGTCCAGTTCAATGTTGAATTGCGGTAAACCGTAATAAATCATAAACAACTGGGCGATCAACGGCGTGCCACGAAATATTGAAACGTAGAAACGGGAAAACAGTGAAAAAGGTAAAAAATGGGACAAACGCATCATAGCCAGCATAAAGCCCAGCGCTAATCCCAGAAACATTCCCCCCAGACTAAGCTGGAGGGTTAACCAGGCACCTTTCAGTAAAAATGGTGCTGAATCCAGCACCAGTTGAATACTTTCTTGCATTATTTAGTTACGTCCGCACCAAAATATTTCTCTGAAATTTTCGCCAAAGTGCCATCTTTTTGCATTTCAGCAATTGCTTGATTGATCGCCGCCAATAGCTCCGGATTATTTTTCCGCAGCGCTACGCCAGACTCCTGACGAGCAAAAGCCGGACCCGCAACAACCAAGGTATCACCGGTTTTCTTCACCAGATCCAGCGCGGCTAAACGGTCAACCAGAATGGCATCGGTACGACCAATACGCAGATCCTGATATTTAGTTGGGTCATCATCATAAGTACGAATATCGACGCCTTTCAGATTGGCTCGCAACCATTGTTCATAGTTACTGCCCAAACCGACACCGACCTTCTTACCCTGCAAATCTTCCGGCTTGTTGAATTTGCCTTCGTTGCCCTTTTTAACCAGAACCTGAATACCGGAAATTGTATAAGGCGTTGAGAAATCGTATTTTTTCTTACGATCTTCGGAAATAGTTACCTGGTTGATAGCGACATCAATCCGTTTAGATTCCAGCGATGCAAGCATACCGTCCCATTTGGTAGGCTGTATTTTGGCCTTCACCCCCATGTGTTCCGCCAATGCATTAGCGAAATCCACTTCGAAACCGGTCAGCTTGCCGTCTTCACCCTGGAAGCTAAACGGCGGATAAGTTCCTTCCAGCCCGACAATGAGAGTTCCACGTTGCTTAACCTGATCCAACAGATCGCCTGCCGCATAGGATTTGACGTTCAAGCCCGTTGCCAGTGCCACCGCCATCATGCCCAGAACCACTCGACGACGTACAATTGAAAAGCCCATAGATACCCCGATTGTCATGTTTATCGTTTTGATATCGCTACGTTATCAGTCTTAGGAATCAAATAAAGGAATATAACCTGATAACTATAGTTGAAAATGGAATAAATAATATCGATCCTCATATATGAGGATGATAGGCAAACAACGCCGGCGCGCCACCGGTATGGATAAATAATATTGGCCCGTTATCACAAAAGCGCTGTTGTGCCAGCCCGTCGATCAGCCCAGCCATGGCTTTACCGGTATAAACCGGGTCCAGTAACACCCCTTCCTGCTGCGCCAATAACTGCACAGCCGCCGTGCCTTCATCATTAGGGATACCGTACTGCGGGCCAAAGTATTCATCCCACAGATTGATATCCGCAACACTAGAAATACCGAGGGAAAGAGCCAGGTCTCGCTGAATTTGCGCCACTTTTGGCCGCTGCTCTTCGGCTTTGCGTGAAACGGTCACACCAATCAACTCCACTTCCGGCAATAACTGTTGTAAACCCACCGCCAGACCGGCATGAGTTCCTGCACTACCGGATGCCACTACGACTGAACTGAAATTAACTTTGCCCTGCGACTGCGCGGCTATCTCCAGCGAGCACTGAATGTAACCCAAGGCTCCCAAGGCATTAGAGCCACCCACCGGCACCACATAAGGACGAAATCCCTGCGCCTCCAATCGAGTCGCCAGCTCAGCCAACTGCGCATTGGGGTCGACCAAAGCGTCACACATCACCACTTCCGCATTAAATAGGTCCAATAGTAGGCGGTTACCATTGCTCAGATAGTTTTCTGCTTGCGTTCCCATCGGATTTTCCAGCAGTGCCACGCAATGTAAGCCTAGCTTGGCTGCAACGGCGGCAGTTTGCCGAACGTGGTTAGATTGAATGGCCCCCGCTGTGACCAGCGTATCCGCGCCCTGCTGTAAGGCTTCTGCAGCCAAAAACTCCAGTTTGCGCAGTTTATTCCCCCCCAGAGCAACCGGCGTGACATCGTCTCGTTTGATGTAAATTTCACGACCCAAATAATCAGACAAGCGGGAAAGTTTTTCTAATGGCGTGGTATGCCCAACCAGATCCAGACGCGGAAATTGCGCCAGTTTTTGTTGAAGAGTCACAGATCCTCCAAAAGGAATGAAATAGAACGATTCTATAGATTTATCAGATGTCAGATGATTAATCACTGACTTTTAGTGAAGGCTAAATCGATTATTAGAGTATATAAATGCAAAACGCCCGACGAGGCAATATTCCACCGTCGGGCGTCAATCAATAGCTGAATAAAATTTAGTAATTTTTTTGCCAGGCCAAATATTGATCGTATTTTCGCAATGCAATGCGATAATTATTATGTGCCGCATTTGGCAGATCATCGATAATTCGCTGATGCATGGTCTCACTGGCAAATTTCTCTGCCGGATAATTACTGGCTACCAGCATTTCATCTAAACGACGCAGACGCACCACATATTCCCTAACGGTACTGTGACTCATCTCAGTTTGTTCAAATAAATATTGTTTGAATGCCATAATGTCAAAATAGCCCGGCGAGCTATTACAATATATTTCACTGCAAAAACGGCACAGCGCCGTCAGCTCATTTTGTAAATTAACCCAGACCTGATCGTCAATCGGTTGATCCATTCCGGCAATGGCTTCTTTATTAATAATTTGCCCGCGGAAAACCAACGCCATACGTTCCAATTGTTTATTACAGTGCGAGCAGTGGGTTTGGGTGTGTTTATAATCTTTTAGATAGCGGCTCAGCGGCCTTTTCTTTAAGGTAAGTCCAGACATAAGAAGACCTGCATAAATTAGGCTAAAGCAAAAAATAAAATTGAGCGAATGTGAATTAAGAGTCGTTATTCAGGCGGGCACGTAAGCGTTTAATCGCCTGGCTATGAAGCTGGCTGACGCGGGATTCCCCCACCTCTAGCACTGCGCCGATTTCCTTCAGGTTCAGCTCTTCCTGGTAATACAGCGTCAGCACCATTTTCTCGCGCTCAGGCAATGCCTCGATCGCTTCAATGACGCGCTGACGGAGATTCCCTTCCAACAGGTGCTGCAACGGATTGGCATCATCATGCCCTTCCAATACGGGTTCAACGCTTTCGCCATGCTCTTCCCGCCACTCATCGTAGGAGAACAGCTGGCTATTATTGGTATCCAATAAGATTTGGCGGTATTCATCCAGATTGATATCCAGAATCTGGGCAACCTCTTGTTCCGTCGCCGGTCGCCCGACTTTTTGTTCAACCTGACGCATAGCCTGTGCCACTTCGCGCGCATTGCGGCGTACGCTGCGCGGTGCCCAATCGCGGCTACGCAGCTCATCCAGCATTGCACCGCGAATACGTTGCACGGCATAGGTGGTAAAGGCGGTTCCCTGTAGCGCATCGTAGCGTTCGACGGCGTTAAGCAGCCCAATGCCACCAGCTTGCAGCAGGTCATCCAGTTCTACACTGGCAGGCAGGCGAACCTGCAAACGCAGTGCCTCGTGGCGAACCAGAGGAACGTAGCGTTGCCAGAGGGAATTTTTATCCATCACGCCTTCGGCGGTATATAGATCGCTCACTATGACAGGCACCTACGGGTAAGAGAGTCGTACCATTATCCTGTCAGGTCACGCAGACAATCGCCGGAATAGACATAGAAAAGGGCGGCTATTTGCCTTATGCGCTTTTTTAGTTCGGGAGTGACAAAACATTTCTGCATAAAATAGTTGGCACAGGCCAATTTAAACCTGCGCCACAGCACGTTTGACTACACCAGCAGTTGCAAAAGAGATAAATCGTCGTTCACTTTGACTTGGTCGATTTCATGGATAAAATCGGCGGTGGCCTTGGCGCTATGCTGGCGGAAAGTGTGATAGGAGTAGAAAATATCGATGACATGTTCTTCGGTCAGATCGCCAATTTTAATCAAATGAGCGCTGATCAACGACTTGATAAAGAAATAATCGACCACCAGGAGATACAGGCTTTTTAGCAGAGGTTGATCGCCTTTCATTGCAAACTGGTCGTGGTGTAAACGGTATAGGAAATAGTTACGCAGCAGATAAGGACGCTGTTTTAGGAAAGGCATCGCCTGCTCATTCCATATGTTACCCAACTGTTTCATCCGTTCTTCCAACTGCTCATTATCAAAATCGATCACCAAATGGTTGATTAAATGTCCCAAATAAGCAAATAACGTTTCGCGGCCGCGCGCGTGAGGTGCGTCAGTAGTAAACTTCTGCAACCGCATTAATAACTGCCACTGAAGTCCCTGATTAAATGGAATGTTACTAAGATATCCTGCAATATCTCCATTCTGTAATTTATTCACCAAATCACCAAAGGCAGCTTCCATTGCGGGTAACTTGCTTTCTACATCACCACTTAATTTTTGGTAATACAGCAAGAATGATGTGATGGCGTAAATATTTTCTTCAATACGGCTTTGCTCCGGCATAATTAAATTAGCGCAGAACAGATTAACCAACTGATTTTCCATATTCAGATCAGAAGCTTTAAAATTTCCCGTTTGAGTAATAGTCGTCGCTTGCATATTTAATGCATTAGGATTCAGCAATACCTGGCGCGCTGCTTCCGGACAGGAAATGGTTAACGTATTTAATTTTTGCTTCTTATATATGTGCTCCATACGCGGATAGGTGGCACAAGTAACGCTTAATGCCCTCCCTCCCAGACGTTTATGCACATTACACAGACGTTCTTCATCTAAATAAGGGCAGTTTTGTTCTTCATTCAATTTTATTGAAGCCCAGTTTGCCTGACTTTTCTTACTAACAATAATATTGGTTACAGCGATACGTCTGATATCCGCATTCTGGCTTTTCGCATATTTTCGATAAGTCTCTTTATCGAGGGTAATAATCCAGCGTTTACAGCAATGGTCGCGGCAGGCGGAGCCTACACAGCTAAAGTTAGCCACATAATCTGGCTGAATGACCTGAAGTTCTTTCACTTAATACCCCTTCCCGTTGCTGGAATGCTTGCATGTATCATAGGCTAATACCCTTCTGAGGATGCTACCCTATGACAAAAGGCGGCTAAGAGCCGCCTTTGTATGATTAACCCTGACCAAATTAACGCAGCAGAGACAATACGGTCTGCGGAACCTGGTTAGCCTGTGCCAATACGGAAGTCCCCGCCTGCTGCAGGATCTGCGCACGGCTCATGTTGGACACTTCGGTAGAGTAATCGGCATCCTGAATACGGCTACGCGCGGAAGTCAGGTTGTTTACGGTGTTGTTCAGGTTGGTGATGGTTGACTCAAAACGGTTCTGAGATGCACCCAAAGTACTGCGCTGAGTATCAACCGCTTTCAGGGCTTTATCGATAGCAGCCAAAGGACCACCGGCATCTGCGGTACCGGCGGCGCCACCGGTCACGGTGCCTTTCAGTACGTCGAAGCCTTTGGCAGCAACGGTACGCACGTTACCGTTAACCGCTTCGCCTGCGTCAGTCGCTTCTTTCATTTTGGCATCAAGAGTCGCTTTAGCTGTAGCGGTGTCAGGCAGTTTAGTGGCATCGGCATCAGAGATTTTTTTCTTCGCGTCGTAATCAGTTTGTGCTGTATCAACCGCAGCTTTCTTAGTAAATGCGTAAGTATTGACAGTATCGCTAGAAATGCCGCCGGCGCCCGCCGCTGCCAGGTTCCAGCCCGCGCTTGAACCGATAGCGATGCTGATTTTCTCGCCGTCTTTAGAACCCACTTG
>NZ_QCZL01000044.1:0-12644 GCF_003634395.1 Yersinia sp. IP36721 | reverse complement strand
GCGGTGTATGGCGCAGTCATGCGCTGGGAACCCCGCGTGACGCTGACGGTGATTGATCTCACGACTGAAAACAGCGGCGCAGCCTGTCGAGAGAATTCTGTAAGTGGCTCATAGTAATGATAAAAATGACAGTCTGGTTCTGCTGTAAACGTTGAAGACGGAGACCGTCACCAGCGTACTGGCGGATATGGCTACGCTGTCTAATGAGGTTTGGCGATATGGGTTGGGGCACCAAACAATCTGAATAAACACCAGATGAGCATGTGCTAGCACTGTAATAACGTTTATATTGTTTGGCACGGTTGCCAGAAATTCAATCGTTTCTGTGCGAATAAATGATTTAAATAAATGGTATAGAGACTGATGTCAGATCAAGAGCGGGAAGCCAGAAGGTTAGCACAAACCCAGGAGCAATATGCTTTGGTGGGCGAATTTACAGCCAAGTTTGAATTAGTTTGTTTTGCTATGAGAACAGGTATTGTAGCGCTATCCGGGCGCCACGGGTTGCAGAACCAACAAATCACCCATGCCCTTACGGCTGAGCTGACAGCTTATCCACTATCAAAGGCTTTTCATTCCGTTCTTATGGTTAGCGCAGAGCTAAATGAGGAACAGAAAAACATATTAGCTAAAATCAATAATCGGGTGACTAACCTGATTGAACGTAGAAACGAAATCATTCATGGAACTTGGTTTATTGGTTGGTCTTCTCCAGAAGATAATGACTTTTCAACGGGGACAGGCTTTAAACCTACCAACTCCAAGAAAGGCACAGGGATTAAACATCTGGAAGTAAGTACCGAAGTTTTCAGGCCATTGATTACTGAATGCGAATTGGTCAATGAGTTAGTCAGCCATGCTTGGGGCGGTGTTATGATTGGTGCTGCATTTGAAAAGCGATTTGTCATCGAAGATAAAACGATTCGGTTACTGAAAAATAGTCAATAAATTGACCTGATATTTTAATGCCGCAATAATATTTTTGCGGCGTTACTGCTTTCCTCCTCAGATGTTTGTGCCATCCTCCGCACAACGCCCATCACCTGTTCCGTGCTCAACAATCCGGCATCATAGCGCCTGAACGCTTAACCGGAGAAAAACCATGTGTTCCATAGGTTATATCTAATCGCATGGCGCTTTTAAACCCTCACAATAAGTATCAATATGTGGGGATTACCCACTCTTTTTTAAGACGCAGATGCCCTTTTCAACTTACCTAATAATATTGTTAAGTTTATTTTCTCAATCAACTTTCTAAATTCATGCAATGCTTTTAATTGCCTAATGACCACATAAATAGCGTATACGGAAAATAACCATGAACAATATCGGATGACGACCAATAAATCATTTTTAGAGGATGTCTTCATCACGTCGTCGAGAAGGGATATAGCTCTCACAGGAACCCAATATCCCATGGAAATGGAGAATAATGTTAAAAGAAGAAGACTCATCAATACTTTCTTCTTATTCATCCTCGCTGAACCATCAGGGCATATATCAACTAAGCCAGAGTGTTCTCTGGCTACCTTTAATGTCGCATCAACACTTAGATCCTTTCTTAGGGACACATACTGTAAAACAGCAAAACAGTAATTTTCTTCCGCTCTATGTGTCAGAAACTTTGATAAATACTGGACTTCAAGTCTATTAAAATCCCCCCTCGGTTTAAAATAAAGCTCACCGAATTTTGAGATGGCGAGCATTCTTTTATCCCAGAAGCTGTCCTCAAATTTTTGCCAACTTAAATCATTACGTCGTCTCAAAAAGAAGCTAAAAATAAATGTAAATAAGACACCAAGAGCAGAATTAACAATAGCGCCCGAATAATCATGAAAAATACTGAGCATGAAAAGAGTCCCAAACAAGCAGAAATAGAGTCGTAGTAACGTCAGAAATAAGGTAGTACAAATCACCATAGACTGATACAGCTTTAATTTTATCCTGGAATGTATTCCGCGCTTTTTATTGTGCCACAGCTCACATCCCTCATCTGGTACACCCACCCACAAATTCGTCACCATAGGTTCACCCCTCCATTCACAAAAATTGACTGTATGAATGATTATCACCAAGGCGTCCGTGTCCTCGAAATTAACGAAGGCACACGGGTTATTTCCACCGTATCCACCGCTATTGTTGGCATGGTCGGCACCGCCGACGCTAAGACCTTTCCCCTCAATACCCCGATACTGATCACCGATGTATTGGCCGCCGCCGGGGAAAACCAGGAAAAAAGATACGCTGGCGCCATCACTGTTAGCCATTGCCGAGCAGACCAAGCTGGTCAACATTGTGGTACGCGTGACTACCGGCAACGATGCGGCCGAAATCACTCCCAATATTATCGGCAGGTCAGACGAGAATGGCCGCTATACCGGCATGAAAGCCCTGTTAGCCGCCCAGATCGTGACCGGCGTCCGGCCGCGTATTCCGGGCGTACCGAGGCTGGATAATTTGGAGATTGCCACCGCACTGGCGACCATTTGCCCGCAGTGACGTGCCATCGGTTATATCAGCGCCTTTGGTTGCAAGAAAGATGTCCGAAGCAATTCAGTTCTAGGAGAATTTTATCCAGCGCAAGCTGATGCTGATTTGGCAGGGCTTTAAACGGGGGCAAAAAGGTCGTAGACACAATGTAGTCATTTGGTCGCCACTTCGCCAAATTCGGCAGACGCCAGAAACAAAAAAACCGCCTCTCGGCGGTTAACGACATACTCATACTGCTTTGTTTTACTTATACTATTTTCCATGGTGCCCGGGGCGGGACTTGAACCCGCACAGCCATAAGCCGAGGGATTTTAAATCCCTTGTGTCTACCGATTTCACCACCCGGGCTCAGGAAAATTGGAGGCGCGTCCCGGAGTCGAACCGAGGTAGACGGATTTGCAATCCGTAGCATGGCCACTCTGCCAACGCGCCGTATTCTTCATTACCTTACTGCTTAGACTAGCATTTCTGCAAGCCTGACAAATTTGGAGCGGGAAACGAGACTCGAACTCGCGACCCCGACCTTGGCAAGGTCGTGCTCTACCAACTGAGCTATTCCCGCAACATCAGAACTTACTGATTTTTTTGCTATCTTTCGGCGTTTCGTTGCTGCCGTCTGATGCGATGCATTCTACTTACCTGACGCAATGAGTCAATAAAATTATCAATCTAAAACGTCCGTTTGCTGATTTTTGCGGCACTTCGATCAAGGTTCGAGCAAATCTTTCCAGGCTGCGCTTAAATATTGGAACATTGACCAGAAAGTCAGCACCGCAGCGATATAAAGTAGAACAAAACTAGCCAACTCTACGTAAGCCGTTGGACGCCATAATAAACCAACCAATGACATCATTTGCGCCGTCGTTTTGACTTTACCAATCCAGGACACCGCAACGCTGCTACGCTTGCCGATTTCTGCCATCCACTCGCGTAGCGAGGAAATAATGATCTCACGAGCGATCATGGTGGCTGCCGGTAAAGTAATCCACCATTGGTGATAATATTCGGCAACCAGCACCAATGCTACGGCAACCATCACTTTATCCGCTACTGGATCAAGAAACGCACCAAAACGGGTCGTTTGCTTCCAGCGGCGAGCTAAAAATCCATCGAACCAATCGGTTGCTGCTGCGAATACAAAAATGCCAGCACACAACACCGGGGCCCAAACGAATGGCAGGTAAAATGCCAGAACAAAGAATGGGATAAGTGCAACACGAAACAGGGTGAGCCAAGTCGGTATATTCAATTGCATAATGCTTCTATAGCTATCTGGCGAGTATGGATACAATGAGTATGGTGCAATATTACGTTCAGTGTTTCAATGCATTGTAGATCTTTTCTGCCAATGCTTGTGAAATACTCGGCACTTTTGCAATTTCCTCGACGCTGGCGTTAAGTAACGGTTGAAGTCCGCCCATATACTTCAACAGTATTTGCCGCCGTTTCGGACCAACGCCTTCTATCAGCTCTAATGCACTGGTATTTTTTACTTTTGATCTTCTCTGTCGGTGGCCCGTGATTGCATGATTATGCGATTCATCACGAATATGCTGGATCAAATGCAGCGCTGGCGAATCAGAAGGTAGCGATATCCCCTCACCTTCTGCGGCAAAGAATAGCGTTTCCAACCCAGCCTTACGGTCACTCCCTTTAGCTACACCTATTAATAAAGGTTTTTGTTTGTTCCAAGGCACATCCAGTTCGGAAAAAACCTCAATAGCCTGACCCAACTGGCCTTTTCCGCCGTCGATAAAAATAACATCGGGAACTTTTTGCTCATCTATTGCTTTGCCGTAACGACGTTTTAACACCTGATTCATTGCCGCGTAATCATCACCCGGAGTAATTCCGGTAATATTGTAGCGCCGATACTCTGACTTCACCGGCCCATTCGCATCGA
The DNA here is from genome assembly GCF_003634395.1 of Yersinia sp. IP36721. Lineage (NCBI taxonomy): Bacteria > Pseudomonadati > Pseudomonadota > Gammaproteobacteria > Enterobacterales > Yersiniaceae > Yersinia > Yersinia sp. IP36721. The sequence goes on along the minus strand of NZ_QCZL01000044.1, from coordinate 8,251 downwards.
AAACAACGCATGAGGCAACCGTCTGCTCCCCCATGGTATGGCTAATGTCAAAGCACTCCATGCGGTTTATCTCATTCAACTTCAACGTTTCCGCCAATGCTTTCATTCGCTGGTGGATAGTTGACTGTTGCGATAGCTTGGTGACTAACGCCGTCGCCGCATTGGTCCGCGCTAGTTTAAGATAACGCGCTCTATCACCTCGCGGTCGGCTTTGAATCTGAATTTTTCGTCCCGCAAGTTCGCTTAAGGATTCAGCCAGTAGATCTTTTTCTACCAATGCAAAATCAAGCAAAATCTCCCCTGGTAAGGTTCGCGCCTGACTGCCCTGTAAATAAAACTGACCAACGAAAGTCTGCACCACCTCGCTCAGCTCAGTACCATTCGGCACTTTAGGAAAGTAACTGCGGCTTCCCAGCACTTTACCTTGCCGAATAAACAGAACGTGCACACACGCTAACCCCGAGTCAAAGGCGACACCAATCACATCCAGATCTTCGCTATTCCCGGAAACAAACTGTTTTTCTGTGACTCGTCGAACAGCCTGAATTTGATCCCGAATACGAGCCGCCTCTTCAAAATGCAGCAATTGGCTGGCATTTTCCATGCGAGAAATCAATTGAGTTAGTACTTGTTGATCTTTACCGGAAAGAAATAGCCTAACGTAATCAACCTGACGTTGATATTCTTCATCGCTGACTAACCCACTCACGCAAGGTCCCAGGCAACGACCAATCTGATACTGTAAGCAAGGACGGGAGCGATTGCGGTAAACGCTGTTTTCACACTGTCGAATCGGAAAAAGTTTTTGTAACAAAGCTAGCGTTTCGCGCACAGCATAGGAATTGGGGAAAGGCCCAAAATATTCGCCCTTCTCATGTTTGGCTCCGCGATGCGTAGCAAGGCGAGGATGAGTATCTGCGCTGAGAAAAATAAGTGGGTATGATTTGTCATCCCGCAGCAACACATTATATCTAGGTTGGTAAAGCTTGATGTAATTATGTTCAAGCAACAGCGCCTCAGTTTCTGTATGCGTAACAGTGACATCAATTTGGGCGATGTTCTTAACTAATGTTTCGGTTTTGCGGCTATTTACCTGCGTGCGGAAATAGCTGGTAAGTCGCTTTTTCAAATCTTTCGCTTTACCAACATAGATAACAGTACCCTTGGCATCATACATACGATAGACGCCGGGCTGGCTGGTTACTGTTTTCAAAAACTCTTTTGCATCAAAGCATTCAGTCACTATTTGACAATGTCTCCGCGTTAAACAGACCGTGGCGAATCGCCAAATGGGTCAATTCAACATCACCACTTATATTTAGTTTACTAAACATCCGGTAACGATAGCTATTCACTGTTTTAGGACTGAGATGAAGTTGCTCCGAGATTTCATTCACCTTTTGACCTTTAGTTATCATTAGCATGATTTGCAATTCGCGCTCGGAAAGACAGGCAAAAGGTGTATCAACCTGCGGCTCTAGCTGGCTCAATGCCATCTGTTGCGCGATATCAGAAGCAATGTAACGCTGACCCGAATGAACGGCCCGAATTGCATTGATCACATCTTGCGGCGCAGCGCCTTTGCTCAGATATCCTCCTGCGCCTGCCTGCATCACCTTGGCCGGTAACGGATTCTCCGTATGAATGGTTAACATGATGACTTTGATATCTGGGGAGAAACGGAGAATTTTCCGCGTGGCTTCCAACCCACCAATACCAGGCATATTCATATCCATCAAAACGATATCAACAGTATTATTGCGACACCATTTTACCGCATCCTCGCCACACTGCGCTTCACCCGAAACTTTGATACCCCTGATATCTTCCAGAATGCGTCGTATCCCTGCGCGCACCAGTTCGTGGTCATCAACAAGAAGAACGCTAATCAAAGAAAATTCTCCAAAAAAATAAGGGAGTAACCTAATCACTCTTTGTTTACGGCAGTGATATTACTTGTTTTCAGCCAAAGAATGAATACAGAATAATTGTAATTTTACATCTCTATTTTGGTCAGAATTATTTTTATCGCGATCGCTTTTCATCCGCCATTAGTTTGGCAAGTCGGCCTATTAAAGGGAGCGGTCAACGAAAGGAAAATACATCCCAAAATAAGTGATGAATTTTACAACACAATCTACTCAAATAACTAATTATTAGTGCAATAAATAGTTTACAACAAGTTATTTTTCTAATTTAAAAAAGACAACCACCTGATACTGTTATGAATAATTACTTTCTGCACAAACATTCATCATATAAGAATAATTCCTAGCATGCCAACTCTGCCACAGTTACAGGATTACCACATTAAAAAACCTGAATTAGTCTTCTATCGTCATTATTTAAACATATGGCTAACCGTAAACTTTATGAACTTAATTAAGTAAACGCACAAGTTCTTAGTTATTTAGCATAAAAATTCATTATGTGGCTCAGTTGAGAATTATCCGAATTCCGTAGAGAGTATTCAGTATCTGTGTGTATCCTAACAAATAATTACCGTGCGCAGAGTTATTCATTACGCTGTGATATAATGAGGTAACTGTAAAAAATGCTGCTTTTAACCTCAATGGCACGCCAATATGAGGATAAGCCACGCGGCAACAATGTCCATTAGGAGACACTATGAGTAACACAGACTTCACTACTGCCGCCGATCTTGAGACTTTAGCTCACGAAGTTACATGCCTGAAAACCACGCTGACATTGATGCTCAAGGCAATTGGCCAGGCAGACGCAGGTAAAGTTATTCTGAAGATGGAAAGATCCTTACCTCTGATAGAAGACAAAACCCAGGCAGAAGTGTTCGAAAATACCATTGCACAAATCAAACACGCCTTCCGCCAATAACATTACGCGCGTCTGATACAGACCCAAATACCCATTGGGTCTGTTAGTTACAATTTATTAATTATCAACAAGTAAACTGTTACCATGCTGATCCCATCTATTGGTATGAGTCTGTTAATCAAAGCATTGTTAGGCGCAGTAGTCGTGATTCTTATTGCTCTGTTATTCAAAACGTGAAACTACTAAATTGCCGGGTTAATTCCGCTGTTTCCAACCTTTGCTCCGATCGCACAATATAATATTGTGGGTAGCAAACGTTCAATCGAAGCTTTACGTCTCACTATCACCTACGGAAGGTGGGCGGTAATTCCGTATCTTATCTACCTGATTTCCCTTTAACTTCTTTCTCGACCACTCAGGCCTTTCCCTAGCACTGAACTCAGCTGTAATCTGTTGGAGTTTAGCTGCATGGATGCGGATACTCGGCTGGAACTATTGGCATAATTAGTCATATTCATGACAACCGATATCAACAAATAGCTTAAAGATATGATCGAACAGAAATTAAACAAAACATTGATTGAATTAGCCAAACAATAAAAGCGTAATCGCATGAATAGCCAGAATACCTACGGAAAAGATCAGGTTTAGGTTACTGATACGCTTTGTTTTTCCTTCTGACGGTAACAAAGTATTAACCTGTATCTTTCTCACCTTATAAATCCATAGTCCCCCTACAGCTAAGAATATCAGTGATAACAGCGCCATAAGTAAAGGGCGGCCCCAAACTAAAAACTCACTTAATCCGGCAATAACAAACCATAAAATGACAAAAATCATCGTTGTACACCTTGGCTCATAATGTAGCTGTTAACTTACGTAGGGATGACCAAGAGTTAAATGTCATAAATTATTCAAAAAAGATATAAGAATATGAAGCTAATAAAGGCGCTATTTGATAGTAATTAAACCTACACAAATAAATAAAATGCAAAATTTAATACCAAGAGTCATGTAACCTCCCCTATTTTGAGGAATTAGTTGATTCTTGTTATTGCAATTTTTCGATTTTAACGATGTTTTTTAGCTTAATGATTAAAAAAGATTAGCAGTAAAAATCAGAATCACGCAGGAAACACCTCAAAAATAAGTTAAAAACAGGGAAGACAGCAACGAAAGGCTTAGGCAGATAGGTAGATGGAGAGATAATTTTATTGATGAAAGGAATGCCATCAGAGCTGAATCGCCATACTTTCGGACTCAGCTCAGACTAGGTAAACAGAGTAAAACGCTTGAACGTTTAATCAGACAATTTTGGGCTGACCGTCTGATGCAGTCGCACCACCATCAACCGGAATGTTTGCTCCGTTGATGAAGCTAGCATCATCGCTGGCAAGGAACGCCATCACCGCGGCCACTTCTTCTGGCTCAGCTGCGCGGCCTAATGCGATACGTTCGTTGAACTTATCACGGATTTCTTGTGGCCAACCGTTGGTCATATTTGTTTTTACTAAACTCGGGCATACCGAGTTAATACGGACGCCATCACCACCGTGATCTAATGCCATTGCACGAGTCAGGTTGACGACAGCACCTTTGGCAGCACAGTAATACGCCGCACCCCAGTCACCACCTAGACCTGAGACAGATGCCGTATTAACAATACTTCCTTTGGTTTTCAATAAATAAGGAAGTGCAAATTTAGAGCAGAACACGACCCCGTCAATATCCACTCCGGCAATACGGCGCCAATCTTCAACCGTTGTTTCCAGAACGCTACCCGCAACATGAACACCCGCATTATTCAGTAACACATCAATTCTACCGAATTTTTCAGCAATACTGTCCATCATCTTTTTAACGGCTACATGGTCAGAGACATCGATTGGATATGCTAATGCTTTACCTTCTGGCAAAGAGCGCGCAACTGATTCAGCGGCGTCCTGATTCCAGTCAGCTAGTACCACAATTGCACCTTCAGAAGAGAAACGACGGGCGGCAGCTTCCCCCATCCCATTACCACCACCGGTAATAACGACCACTTTGTTTTCAAATCGCATTTGTTACTCCCTTTGTTAACTCGTCGATTTATCACACAAATAAGCGATACCATTACCTTATAACCTTTCAGTTTCTGAAGCTAATCACAAATAGGTATAAAGTATGAAGCACTAAAAATAGTAATTTTTCAGTACAAAAGGGCAAAATAAAAACAAATAGGAAAACATAAACATTACATTTACTTAATTATTAGTCAGCTACTAACAAACTTAACTGCATATGTAACGCCTCTGAGCTCACAGGAACTCTTCCTGTACCCACAGACTTACACTGCCACCATTAACCCTAAACACCCCATGCCCCTGCTCATCAATAATAACGATATCTTTTCGATTACCTAAAAAATCGCCGAATCGAAGATGTTTGAAATCTTCACCTAAAAAAATATTTTTCTCAGCTTCAGCACCGTTAGTCATGATAACAATACAGCCGGGTTGGTTTTCATTGCCTGAACGCACAAATGCAATACAGTTATTATCATCAAAATATTCCGTCTGCGCGCCGTGAGCAAATTTCTGCCTCGCCTGAATAAGCGGCTCCAATTCTGGAATTATCGGCATATCTATTTGATACACCTCCCCGTCGTCGCCTTCATCCTGATAACTAGCACCATAAAGATCAGGGTGAAAAATACAAGGAACCCCCTGCTCCCTTAATAAAATTAATGCATATGCCAGAGGTTTAAACCAGGGTTCGACCGGGGACTCGAGGGACTGAAGCGGTTGGGTGTCGTGATTAGCCACCAGCGTAACCGCATTCATAGGATTGGTATCCACCAATGTATTGGCAAATATTTGAGCGAGATCGAAACTATCACCAGACTTTGAAGCTTGATGAAACTTATGTTGTAACGCCACATCAAACAACATAAGTTTACCTTCCACCTGCTCGAGATATTTCTGAAGTTTACCAATATCAGGCGACCAGTATTCTGCAATAACCAAAAGGTCATGCTGAGCATGATCCCGAACATGATCTATCCACTCTTTATAGAACCATGCAGGAATATGTTTAACCGCATCCAGACGGAAACCATTACAGGGTAATGAGTCCAATAGCCAACGTCCCCAGTACTTTAATTCCTCCACCACGGCAGGGTTACGAAACTCTATATTAGCCCCCATCAGGTAATCGAAATTACCTAACTCGTCATCGACCTGATCGTTCCAACCATCATTACCATAATCATTAATAATCTTGAATATGCCATTAGCCGATGGGTCTTCAATAGAATCTATCCCGCTAAAACAAGTCTGATCCCAAATAAATTGAGAATACTGGCCTGAGCGGGCGGGAAACGTAAAGCGTGTATAAGCTTGAGCGTCTATTATTTCGTCAGCAATTTGATTACGGTTATTCTCTTCAACATTCGATACTCTTACCGGTTCTTTCTCGTCCGCCCCCATTTTGTGATTGAATACCACATCATACAGAACCTGAATCTCGCATTCTTGCAAACGCTCAACTGCAGCCTGTAATGCCTCTCTATCACCATATTTTGTCGCACGATTCCCTTTTTGCTCAAACTCGCCTAAATCAAATAAATCATATGTGTCATAGCCCACTGAATAACCACCAGACGCACCTTTATACGCAGGCGGAAGCCAGACTATTGTTATTCCTATCTCTCTCAGTTGCGAGGCTTTATCACTAACCTCTTGCCAAAGTTGACCTCCTCCTGGGGAATACCAATGGAAAAATTGAATAAGCGTCGGGTTCTTCATAAAGAGAATAGCTCCGCAGTAAAATCAAGTTGTTTTTCAGTATGGCTTAGTTTGATAAAGAGTGAAGGTATTACCTAGTTTGTTATTTTTGTAACAAATAAATAAGTGTGATTAAGTTCACAGAAAGGACGAAATTAATTCAAATAGGCAGGAAAACATGAATGCCAAAAAGGTAACCATCCTATAATCATTAATAATGTAGATATGGATTAATCACATAAAGAAACAATACCCTATGGATTAAATTCACGCTGCAGTAACGTTGAGATTCCAACTATGACGTCTTTATTAATCCGTAAACTGTACCGTCAGTCGTTTTCCGTGACTTTCATCTGCATCACTCTATCCCTCGCCTTTTTATTGTGTTTATCATCTGTTTTTTATCTTATATATCAAAGCACTTAGCCTTAACCGGTTGGATTCCGACCTGAAAATAAATTTATGCCATTATCCATTAAAGCCATTTGAGTGCATATTTTTTTATCCGTTTGAGTCATTCTCTCCCTCCATGGCTCAAACTTATTAAACCGTAATTTAAACAAAATAAGTTGCATTTAGCCTTCTTATATTGGACGCGTATAACCGTTTAAAACACAAATAACAATAATAACCATTTACAATTATGAAGTATAACTTCTGTTTACATTAACCATGTGATCTTTGCTTTCTCGTTGAATCAGCAGTTTAACCAAGGTATAAGTGAAAAATCTTCATTTCAGAGCGAAAAGCATCGTCTGACCAATCTTCTGTTAATTGGGAAAGCTACGAGTATGTCCCTTTTGACTTAACTTCGCCCCCCTTCAACTACGATTGGATAGGCTGAATATTGAAGACCTTTCCAGATAGCATCGCATAGTAGCAATGAGTTCCCGAGTGAGAGCGAATCACATCGCCGCCAAATAACTGTAAATCGACCTCGAACAGGTCAATCATCACGCCAACACCAGCGTCAATACTCTCGATAATAAATTCTGCAGGCATATTGCATATAAATTAACCATTTATATGTCACCCTAAAAGCAACTACTGTTGAAATATCAGGTTATTAAATCAGTAATAACCCTGTATTCTGGTTAACGACTAGATATGTTTTAAAACATGAATAAATGAAGTCTATTAGCTTGAAAATTAGGACTTAAATTAAAAAGGAACCCACATGGCAAGGTATAGAGTGCATTTCGACTTAATTCAGTACTCCCAAGGTGGTGGTAAAAATACCGCGACTACGTCTGAGACGGTCGAAGCTGAAAGCGAAAGCGTTGCCTTATCTATTGCCAAAGACAAGGTGAAAAATAAATCAACGGCAAGAGGGCGTGAGATTAACGTCAGTAAAATAGTGAAGCTCTGACCACTATTCCACATAGGCACTTGCTCAAATGTGGCCGCTAACTCATAGTGCGGTCACGTCTTTTTCATTGACCGTGAGCGCTAGAATGCGCAAACCTGCTCTTGGCGGTTCGGTCCCCATACTTACAGCCTCACTTTGGCCTCTTATAGTTTATTGTGACGCCCATTCCACTGGTTGGCTTATTAGGCTCATACTTCCATTTGTAGATAGAGTCCAAGGCTGATTTCTCGAAGAGATTCTTAGGTTCAACTGAATAGACCCGGGTTTCGTAGACACTTTTTTGCCTCATAATGGAGGCTCAATGAAGGAGTGTTTATGTCAGCCA
>NZ_QCZL01000043.1:0-15899 GCF_003634395.1 Yersinia sp. IP36721 | reverse complement strand
TTTGGCTGACATAAACACTCCTTCATTGAGCCTCCATTATGAGGCAAAAAAGTGTCTACGAAACCCGGGTCTATTCAAGGAGTTTCCCAGCACACCGAGCGAAGCATTCCTGACCTCTGGCCGCCGTGTATTCCCTGCCATTAGCGTGATGAAGGCTGAGAGTAAGTGTAAGCCACCATTACTGGTGTACGACATGGAGCCAGTTACCGGCAAACGAACCAAAGTTCAGGCGTTGCGTGCTGGTAATGCAGAGGAACTTCAACGCACGTTACTTAATCACTTGTTGGTATGGGAACTGCCGGATCCGGATGAGGATTATGCTATCGGTGGTGATGTGGCTGAGGGTTTGGAAAATGGCGACCGATCATCATTTGATGTGGTGAAAAAGTCTACCGGGGAACAGGTCGCCCACTGGTTCGGCTATCTGGATGCTGAATTGTTCGCTCAACTTCTAGCCCATGTTGGCAAATGGTACAACACGGCATTTATCGGTCCAGAACGAAACAACCACGGCCACGCTGTATTGCAGAAACTGCGGGAAGTTTACCCACACCGTTCTATCTACTCAGAGCAATACCTCGACCGTGATCATGATGATGAAACACCAAAGCTTGGCTGGCTAACGACAGCACAAAGCAAACCGGTGATCGTCGAGGGCTTTAAAACACTGCTACGTGAAAAAGTCTCGGGTATTCGCTGGATCGGCACTATCAACGAATTGAACACCTACGTTTATGACACGCGGGGCCGTATGAATGCGCAAACCGGTTGCTTCGATGACCAGGTAATGAGCTATGCCATTGCTCAGGAAATGCGTGCCCGTATGCCAGCCCGCCCGAAAGTTACCCTTATTGACCGCTCTAAACCTAAACACTGGATGGCTATCTGATGACTATTTCCACCCAAAGCGCTGAAGCCACAGGCTCTCAGCCAGAAAACCATGACCGTTTTACTCTGCAACGTCTATTAGAAATCTCGTCAGATATCGATCACCAACCGGACTGGCGCACTAATGCCAATACTGCTTGCGCCTATTACGATGGTGATCAGTTAGCGCCGGAGGTGGTAGCCAAGCTGCGGGAGCGCGGGCAGCCGCTGACTATGCACAATCTGATAGCGCCAACCATTGATGGCGTGTTGGGCATGGAAGCCAAGACGCGCACCGATTTAATGGTGATAGCTGACGATCCCAACGAAGAAATGGAACAGTTGGCCGAAGCGGTTAACGCCGAGTTTTCCGATGCTTGTCGGTTAAGCGGTCTGAACAAAGCCCGTAGCGATGCCTATGCCGAACAAATCAAAGCGGGTTTGTCATGGGTGGAAGTGCGCCGCAATAGCGATCCCTTTGGCAATAAATTCAAAGTCTCGACCGTTCACCGCAACGAAGTGTTCTTTGACTGGTTCAGCCGCGAGGCGGATCTCAGTGATTGTCGTTGGTTGATGCGCAAGCGTTGGTTGGATGTGGATGAAGTCAAAAGTAATTTTCCGGGCAAAGCAGAGGTGATAGACCATTCTCTCAATGATTGGAAAGGCTTTGTCGATACGGATCTGGCAGCCGGTCAGGAATCTGAACTGATCGGCGCTTATGACGAATATCAATCATGGAGCCGGGAAAGTACCGAATGGATCAGCAGTAACCGCAAACGGGTGATGTTGCAGGTGATCTACTACCGCACTTATCAGCGCTTGCCGGTAATGCAGCTTAGTAACGGGAGGGTGGTGCTGTTTGATAAGAATAACGTCATGCACGCGGTCGCCGTCGCTAGCGGTCGGGTACAAATCACCATGGCAAGGGTAAACCGTATTCGGGAAGCCTGGTTTGTCGGGCCGCATTTTATTACCGATCGCCCCTGTACCGCACCGCAAGGCATGTTTCCGCTGATCCCGTTTTGGGGATATCGCAAGGATAAGACCGGCGCACCTTATGGATTGGCCTGTCGTGCTATTCCAGCACAAGATGAAGTGAATTTCCGCCGCATCAAACTAACCTGGCTATTGCAAGCCAAGCGAGTTATCAAAGATGCTGACGCCACCAATATGACAGATAAACAGTTGGCGGAAGAAATTGAACGCCCGGATGGGGTGATTAATCTCAACCCTAATCGCGCCAATAAAACCACAGCCGCCGATGCGTTAAATATCCAGCAAGACTTCCAAGTTGCACAGCAGCAGTTTCAGGTGATGCAAGAATCCATGAAGTTGATTCAAGATGGTCTGGTTGTTTACTCTGCGTTCCTTGGACAAGACTCGAATGCATCCAGTGGGGTGGCAATCAGCAACTTGGTAGAGCAGGGCGCGACCACGTTGGCAGAGATTAACGATAACTATCAGTTTGCTTGCCAGCAGGTCGGACAATTATTACTGAGTTACTTATTAGAAGATTTGAGCCAGCGCCGTAATTATCCGGTAGTGATTAACCGGGAAGATCCGCAGCGGCGCAAACAGGTCGAGCTGAATGTGACAGGTGAATCGGGTGGGATGAATAACGACGTGTCGCGATTGCGCGCTCATATAGCTTTGGCTCCAATTCAGCAGACGCCAGCGTATAAATCCCAACTGGCACAGCGATTGTCTGAGGTAATAGTGGGCCTGCCGCCGCAGATTCAGGTCAGCGTGCTGGATATGTGGGTGGAATTATTAGATCTGCCAAATAAGCAGCAGTTTATCGAACGTATTCGTGGTGCGCTGGGTACGCCGAAAGCCCCGGAAGATATGACACCAGAAGAACAGCAGGTCGCGCAGCAAGAGCAACAGTTACAGCAGCAACAGCAAGAACTGGCAATGCGTGAGCTGGTGGCCAAGGTAGACCGATTGGAAGCTGAAGCCAAACGTATTAACGCTCAAGCTGAGAGGGAATCCACATTGGCAAATGGCCAGCGCTTCAATGATGCTTTTACCCAGGCGAAAACCGGGCAGGTATTGCAGGAGATGGAGAATGTCACTCAAGAAATAGGCGCATTGCACCATGAGATGATGCAAACTATTCAAGGTCAAATAGACCAATTACCACTATAGCTATTGCGTGGCCGGTTAATACGCGCTAAATTCCCGAAAGATGCATTACTTAGCATCAAATTAAGCCTCGCCTAATCGCGGGGCTTTTTGCTTTCTGGCATTCAAGTATTGGCCTGCCGAGTTACCTGCCCACCTTGTGTGGGCTTTTTTATATCTATCCCGCCGTTGATGCTGCTGAGCGCTCTTACCCAAGAGTGCTTATTCGCATGGGCAGCGATACGCCTTTCTCATTCGGATCTATCCGGTAAATAGTCATGCAGGAGTCATAACGTGGACATTGAATTAACAGGTAACGAAACGCCAGAACAGTTGGAAGCAATGATCGATGGCTTTGGCGATGTGGATATTTCTGATGTAACACAGACGGCGGCAGTGACTACTACTCCCGCTGTTGTTACTGACGATACCAATGCAACAGCAGTAAATACGGGCGATAAGAAAGACGAGCTGACGCCGGGCGCGACTGCCGCAGCACAGGCCACGGAAGCTATAGCGACAACACAAGCGACAACAACTGAAGGCACTGAGAAGCCAAAAGGTATTCTCAGTAAAGACGGTCAGCACGTTATTCCATACGATGTGCTGGTGGCAGAGCGGGCAGAAAAACAGCGTTTGGCCGGTACCAATCAGCAGGCGGCAACTGAGTTAGTTGAGGCTAAACGCCGACTGGAAGTACTGACTCGGCAGATCAACTCTGCGGGGATGCAGCCGGTGCCATTACCGGAGAAAGCGCAGATTACCCCGCAGCAAATTGATTCTATCCGCGAAAACTTTCCTGAAGTAGCGGCAGTGCTGGACACCGTGGCACAGAAAATTGATTACCTGCAAGGGGAACCTGCGTCTGCCGTAATAGAGCGCGATGCCAATCCGGTTGCAGATGCCATGAATGCGGTGCCTGATCTGAAGTCATGGCAGGATCAAGATCCTGACCGCTTCACACTGGCGGTACACATTGATAGCACGCTGCAAAATGATCCTGCATGGAAAGACAAACCTTTAACTGAGCGCTTTGCAGAAGTGGCGAAACGCACCAAGGCCGCCTACGGTGAATCGGTCGAGCTGGTTCAACAAGAGCAGGTTACTGCTCCCACTGCGGCCACGCAGACCACCGCGGATGTGCAACGGATTGCTGCCGAGAAACTGGCGGCTGCAACTGTGGCGACTCAAGTACCGGCTTCACCATCAGATCTCGGGGTAACAACGTCTCATACAGGTTCACCATTAGAACAAGCCGCTAATGCATCGCCGGATCAGCTACAAGCCATGTTTGCTGGCATGACCGATGCACAAATCGAGGCGTTGTTAGAGCAAGCGCTCTGATAAACCCACACACTTAATTCTCGACCCGCTACGGCGGGTTTTCTCGTTTATGGAGTTCCTATGACTACAATCACCTCTGCCCAGGCGAATAAGCTGATGCAGGTCGCGCTGTTTACGGCTGCCAACCGTAACCGCTCTTTTGTTAACGTTTTAACCGAACAGCAGGAAGCGCCAAAGGTTGTCAGCCCGGATAAAAAAGGCACCACGCAAACCAGCTACACCGCGCCAGTAGTACGTATCACCGATCTGCAAAAACAGAAGGGTGACGAAGTGGATATGCAGATCGTCCACAAGTTGTCTAAGCGCCCGACGATGGGCGATGAAAATCTGGCAGGTCGCGGCGAGAATCTGGCCTTTGCCAATTTCGCCCTGAAGATTAATCAGGGACGGCATCTGGTGGATGCTGGCGGTAAAATGTCCGAGCAGCGCTTTAAGCATAACCTCAACAAAACCGCCCGCACCTTGCTGGGTACTTACTTCAATGATCTGCAAGACCAGAGCGCCACCGTGCATCTGGCGGGGGCGCGTGGGGATTTCATCGCCGATGACACCATTCTGCCGCTGTCCAACCATGGTGAGTTCGGCAAAATCATGATCAATGATGTAACGCCGCCGACTTATGATCGCCATTTCTTTGCCGGTGATGCCACTTCACTGGAAACGCTGGACGCAGCGGATCTGTTCTCCCTCGGCACCGTGGACAATATGGCGCTGTTTCTGGATGAAATGGCTCATCCGCTGCAACCGGTGCGGATGTCCAAAGATGAGTTAGCCAACGAAGACCCGTATTTTGTTTTGTATGTCACCCCGCGCCAATGGAATGACTGGTACACCTCGACCACAGGCAAAGATTGGCAATCCATGATGACCCGCGCCATGCAACGATCCAAAGGTTTCGACCATCCGTTGTTCAAAGGCGAATGCGCTATGTGGCGTAACGTTTTGGTACGGAAATATGGCGGTATGCCGATCCGCTTTAATCAGGGTTCCAACGTGTTGGTATCCAATAACGATGCGGCGGCCACTACCCGAATTGTTACCGCAAGCACCACCATCGATCGCGCCATGTTGTTGGGCGGCCAGGCACTGGCGAACGCCTACGGTACCGGCGATGGCGGCGGTTTCTTTGGTTATAACGAGGAAAAAGTCGATCACGGTAACAGCACCGAGGTTTCCGTGCGCTGGATTAACGGTTTGAAGAAGATCCGCTTCCAGCAGAAAGACGGTCGCATCAACGATCACGGCGTCATGGTCGTGGATTCCGCCGTCACGCTGAGTAAGTAATTCACTCATTCCCCCCAACAGGCAGGCTTCGGCCTGCTTTCTTTTTGTCTGGAGAAAATCTAATGAGCAGCATTAAAGCGCCGTCTATGGGCGACACGGTATATCAGGGGCCGCAGGGTAATCTCTCGCTGGCGGAAGGCCAGATCATCTTAAATAAAGCCGATGACGGTACGGTGATTGAGTTGTTGGAGTTGCCTCTTGGCATTTGTATTTATGGCTTGTCAGTGGTCAGCGAAGCGCTGGGAGCAGGCGTTACCCTTGCTGTGAAAAGCGGCGCTACTGAACTGCTGGCGGCCAACGCCCACGATATCGCCGTAGCTAATTACACGCCGATTGTTCCTTACAGCACGGTTGCCGCAGGGGAAAAAATCACCGCCATTATTGCCGGTGGTAAAGCCAGCGGGCGGCTGGTGGTCAACATCCACTATGTAGCCAAGGGCTACTGATTTTCCTGAATCCCCATTCCCGCTTCGGCGGGTTTTTTATTTTTGGAGCAAACTATGCCAACTAAAATCGCCGTGGTTTATATCGGCCCGAAAGAAAAAAAACGTGACACCATTACCGGTAGCCGCCTGGTATTTCCCCGCTTGAAGTCAGTAGAGGTTGAAAACGCTATCGCGCATCAGTTACTGGATTTCCCAACGGTATTCGTTCGCCATGATGAGCTAGAGAAGCTGCTGGAGGCCAAACAGCAGAGCGTATTGGATCGCGCTTACCAGTTAGCACTTGAAGAGGACGGCCTTCGCCAACAGACGGCGCTGAATAGCTTTGTGGTCAAGGTTGGTAGCGATGAGGTGGATTTAGCCAAGATGACCTCGGTTCAACTGGCGACGCTGGTGGAATCGGAAGATCTAGGCATCAAACAGGGCGCGCAGGAAAAAGTGGATGACTTCCGTCTGCGCGTGCGCGAGTCCATCAATGCCAAGGTTGAGGCTGAATAATTATGGCTACCCTTGACGCTTTTCTGCCCCTCATCCGTAAACATATCAATGGGCCGCTGGATATCATGATGAAGCAGGCAGCTCTAGAGGCGGCTATTACCTTCTGCCGTGAATCTCTGTTTTGCCGAGAGTCAGTGACCTTTAGCAATGTGCAACCCAATGATCTCTATGTGCTGAACGACAGTGAGCGGGTGAAATGCGTCAAGCGGTTACGTGTAATAGATTTAAGTGACCAGGCCGCTACAATTGGTTCACCGCTGACAGCAGGTATTGATTTCACCGTCAAATCAGCTAACCAGCTAGCGTTCCATCGTACCTTCACCAACGTACAGGTGGATTTTGCCGTCGAGCCGCAACGTAGTGTCAGCGAGATCCCCGATGTGCTGGTCGATGATTATGCCGATGTAATCGCTAATGGTGCGCTGGCGGATTTATTTCTGATGCCCGGCAAGCCGTGGACCGATCCGCAGCGTTCGCAATATTTCGGTACTCGTTTTGTCGATGGCTACCGGCGGGCGTTTCGCGAGGCGCTGGATAACTCCCCAATCACTGCCTTTAGCAATCCCACTCGCAAACATGAGTTCTACTGATGATCACCATTGCCGAGATTATTGGGCGGGTTAATACCCAGCTCAAGGACACCGCCTGGCTACGCTGGCCACTGGCGGAGCTGTGCGATTACTACAACGACGCAATACGGGCGGTGATTCTGGCGCGGCCTGATGCGGGTGCCACAACGGAGATATTGACCAGCGTTATCGGTACTCGCCAGCAACTGCCTGATGGTGCCATTCGGTTGATTGAAATGGTCAGATTGCAGGACGGGCGTGCATTGCGCCCGGTACCGCGCGATGTGCTGGATAGCCAATATCCAGACTGGCACCAAATGATCGGGCCGGTGGAGCGTTACACCTATAACGAATTGACGCCGAAAACTTACTACCTGTTTCCCGGTGCGGAGCAGGTGCTGTTAATTGAGGCGGTTGTCGCTCGCATCCCGCCGACCGTCATGATTTCCACGCTGAAAGATCGCACGCCCGTTCCCATCGATGAGCTTTACGTTAACCCTCTGGTGGATTGGATCTTATTTCGTGCCTTTAGCAAAGACGGTGACGCGGGCGCTAATCTCAATCTGGCGATGCAGCATTACCAGGCATTTGGCGAACAACTGGGTGTGAAACAAAATGCGGAAAACTTTGCCCAGCAGCTTAAGCAATCACAATATCAGGGAGGTGGTCTGTGAGTATTCTTGTTTCCGGCGTTTTAATGGATCCGGCTGGTCGCCCGATCTCCGAGGCACAAATCACCCTGACGGCCATCGCTAATAGCCTGAGCGTACTCAATGGATTTTCTGCCACGGTGGAAACCGATAGCGCAGGGCACTATGGCATCACGCTGGCCGTCGGCAGTTATTCCATTGGTATTGCCGCCGAAGGGCGCAACCATATCTATGGTGCGATAACTCTGGATGACACCACCGGCCCCAGTACTCTTAACCAATTGCTCAAGCAGCAGATTATGGAGTCAGAAGTTACACCGGACGTGATTTTGTATTTCCGTCAGATTCAGCAGCAGGTGGCGAATGATCTGTCCACAGTAAAGGTATTGGAAGGAAGGGCAACGGACGCCGCCGGTAGTGCATCTGCGTCACGGGATGCTGCCCAGCAGTACGCCACGGGCTTGGCCGAGGCGGTTGCCAGTGCTAAAGCTTATCGGGATCAAGCTGAAAGGGATGCCGTAACTGCAACGCTGGGTGCCGCCAGCGCCACGCTAAGTAAAGATGCTGCCACCGTCAGCCAACAGGCCAGTGCACAATCTGAAAACAATGCGCGCCAGTATCGTGATGAGGCAAAGCAAGCAGCCACAACCGCCGCAGAAGATGCCTCTACCCGAGCTGCTCAGCAGGCAGTGGATAAAGTTGCAGGGCAAGTTAAGGCTGATGCAGATCGCGCTGTTCAGGGAGCTTCGACGGCGCAGGAAGTAAAAAGGTCTGTAGATCTAACTGCGCAAAGAGTTACCCAACAACACGGCGAAGCGGTGCAGGCTGCCAGCAATGCCAAAGCCAGTGAAACCCACGCGGCTAACAGCGCCGGTACCGCCACTAATGCAGCAGGAACGGCGGTAGCCGCAAAAGACGAGGCAGCAGGCAGCGCCCAAAACGCGGCCAACAGTGCCGGTGGCAGTCAGGTCAGTGCCACGCAGGCGGCCGGTTCAGCCGGTGCGGCAGCGGGTTCGGCGGTGACGGCCAAACAAGAAGCGGATCGGGCTACTGCGGCATCAGAGGGAAAACTGGATAAAACCGGCGGGACGCTTACCGGAAACACGACAATAGCGACGAGCTACTATCCGAAAATGGCGATTCGGAATACTAACATTGCGGGAAATAGCGATGTGGCGTCCCTAGTGATGACGCAAGCGAGTGACGGGTCAGGGTTTATAGGGTATTCAGATACCTATAGCACGAATACGAGTTTGTTACGCATACCGAAAGAGAATGGTACTTTATTAACCGCTGCCACAGGAATACCAACAAGTGGGGGGAGCTTGACTGGAACGTTAAGCAGCAATGTTGTTTCATTGAGCGGCAACGTTCATTTCACTGGAGAGACAGGTCATAGCTTTGTATCCTGGCGCAGTAGCCATACGAATCTTCTCATTGATTGCCCAAGTCCCTATCAAGCCTATACAGCAATCAGATGGACAGAACAAAACGTCAGGCATCTTGGGGCTTTACACTGTCACGCCGGGGGGAATACACCAAACCTAACAAGAATTTCATTCTCTGTTTATAACACAGATGACTGCCACAGGTTTTTCGCGGATAGGTACGAAGTCGGCGTACCCGGTAAAACGGGGTCATTCTATAATGATGGAAACGTCAACGGTACTATCTGGGGTGGCAACCTATCAGAGTATTTTCGTACCGATGCTTTTCGTCGCTCCAGAACTATTATAGGTCACGTGGACACTCCGTTTTCGGGCGGTAGCACGTGCGGGGTGTTTAAATTTAACGAGACTCTCGCGGGATTTTCCGGCGCGCCTTACTATGGCAACCTCGTCAACTTCCAATCAAACATGGCATCCGGGGGGGACACGTGGTTTCAGTTAGTGAATGGTAATTTCATGTCTGGTGATTTGTGGATTCGATCAGGCAATGCAGCCGGCTCACAGTCGCGTTGGTTTAAATTCTATTCAACTGGAAACACCACTGTCGATGCCAATGGTTTTATCAAGCAAGCCTCACCAATCATTCGCCTGTTCGATAACGCCCGGTTCGATGATGTGGCTTATTACAGTATGCCAGAGGGGTTTACACAGGCCGGATCCGGTGCGGTAAACGGCGAAGCGAAAGGCGTAGTGGCGACACGTATTAGCGAAGGGGTTTATCAGGTTACCGGCGCACAAGGTTTCGCTCTTGAAGGCTGGCAGATTGAATTACCGACCGACGATAACCGCCAGCCACTCATCTGGGCAGAACGGGAAGTGGATGAATCTGGTGTTATCACCATCCGCACTTATCACCGCGAACACCCCAACTCACCGCCATTTGCCCAGAATAAACGGGACGGTTACGGCGATGGCCAACCGGTGGATATTCCGCATGGGCGTTGGGTGGATTTAAGGTTGGAGATGGCGGCAATTGAAACTGAAGAATCAGAATAAAATTGCAATATGTGGCAGGGATGCCAAATGAATATTCCTACTCATTATCACCGTCGATGATTGATGATACTGGCAAGCGTTTGAACGCGAAAAAGTCAAAGACCATTGATACGAAGTAATTAACGCGCTAAATTACCCAAAGATGCCAAGCCTCACTTTTTAGTGGGGCTTTTTTTATGCCTGTCGGGAATCACTCATTATGCCTGCTATTGATATCACGACCATGCGTGGTGAAATGCCGCGTGCGGTCGCACATCTGTTACCTGAACAAGCCGCCACGGTTGCCCGTAATTGCCACTTCCGCCACGGCGTAATTACCCCAATGATGGCTGATGGTGACGGCGGAAAAACCTTTGCCTTCAAACCAGAGACAATATTCCGTTACCGGGATAATTTCTGGTTTGCCTGGCGCGGACAGTTGGATGCGATACATAGCCCAATCGCTCAGGATAAATATGATCGGGTGTATTTTACCGATGGCGAATACCCCAAGGTAACCAGTTCCGCCATTGCGACCCAAGGCAGAGGTAATTATCCTGCGGCCAGTTTTCGGCTCGGTATTCCTGCGCCAAGCAATCCCATTGAAGTCACGTCGATTAACCCGCCGGCAGATCATGGCGAAGACGACCCGACCGACGACGATACGCGTTTTTATGTGGAAACCTACGTCACTGATTATGGCGAAGAAGGGCCGCCGGGGCCGGTATCGCAGGAAGTTTCGATAGTTTATCCCGGCAGTAGCGTCGATCTCACTTTGCAGCCACCGGGCAGCCAGCATTCCAACATTACTCGTCGCCGCATTTACCGCTCTGCGTCCGGTGGGGGCGTGGCGGATTACCTGCTGTTGGTTGAACTGGCGGTTGGCGTACTGACTTATCAGGACTTGTCGCTGGATAAAGAACTGGGGCCGGTGCTGGAAACTGAAAATTACCTGATGCCGCCGGATGGAATGATCGGGCTATGTCTAATGGCTAACGGTATTGCCGCGGGGTTCGCCGGTAATCAGGTGATGTTCTCCGAGGCATTTCTGCCCTATGCCTGGCCGGAAAGTTACAAGCAAACTACCGAGCACGACATTGTTGCCATCGCGCCGATCGGTGCGGGGCTGGTGGTGGGCACTAAAGGGCTGCCTTATCTATTTAGCGGCATTTCGCCATCCAATATCACCAACATCAAATTGCCATTGGTTCAAGCCTGCGTAAGTCGCCGCAGTATGGTGGCGATGGATGGTTTCGCTCTCTATGCCTCGCCTAATGGACTGGTGTCGGTGGATGGTTCAGGCAATGCGCTGGTGGCTACCGAACAGATTATTGAGCCACGTCAGTGGCGTAAGCACTTTAACCCGGAAAGCATCAAAGCCTGGCAAGTAGAGGGCGAGTATCTGGCGATTTACCAGACCGCCAAGGGTAACCGCGCCGGATTTATTTTTGATCCGCAGTCGATGGATATTCGTCATCTCACCTCGGTTTTTGATACTGCGTTTAACGATCTGGAATCTGACACGCTCTATACCGTAAAAGGCGACAAACTGTTTATCTCTCAGTCCAGTGCCTCACCGTTACCGCTGGTATGGCGTAGTAAGCTTTATCTAGCTCCTGCGGGCACCTCATTTTCCTGCCTGCGAATTATGAGTGATAGCGTGCAGCGGGTAGGCGTCAATTTGATGGTCGATGGCGCTCCGGTGCTGTCTTTGCCACCGGGATCCCTAACTGACGGATTGCTTAAATTACCGCCAATTGTGGGGCGTAAATGGTTGGTGGAAGTTTGGGGCTATGCACAAGTGGAGCGGATCACCCTCAGTACCTCTATGTTGGAAATGCCAGCATGACCAGCAAAACCTTTCGCGCCGGGCGAGACTCTGCCGCCGTATCCGAAAACATTGAAATTCTCACTGGCCAACGTGGGAATGGGAAAGATCGGGCAGTGACATGGGGGGAGTTGGCTGGGCTGGATTTGGCGAAATTACGCGTGGGTGCGGGCGGTAAGTTTCAGCTTAAGCCCCAGGGTGATGGCGGCACTGGCCCCGCTCCGGCTTTTCCCACGCAGCCGAAAAACTTCAAAGCCAGCGGGGGGTTTAGCGCGGTATTACTGGAATGGGATATGCCCAAGTATCGCGGTCACTCTCAAACAGAAATATACCGTAGCACAGAGGACAATCTTGCCAATGCTGTAATGCGACTCAACAACAAGTGAAAACCCTGAATGCCCGGATTGAGATGGTAAGCCGGGACCGGATTCTTACCTCGGAGCAGAAGAGAGATAGAATCGACAAAATGATGGCGACCAGGAACAAACTGGTACAGCAGGCGGTGGAAAGGGTGAATCCTTATTTTAATAAGTAAATTGAAAGGGAGTTTGAAAGAACTCCCTGATTTATTAACTATTGGGTAAAGTGGTTTTGTTATGGATGGTTTGGCTTGCTAATTTGATTGCAACCTTGCATAGGGGTAATTAGGTCAGATTGTGGGTAAGCTACGGATCGAGTTCAGGGAGATTCTGAACCCTGAAGATGAATATGATATTGAGAGCATTAGTTGTATTTTACTTACCGAAGGGGAAAGGAACTTGCTGATCTACTCAAGCACTATTGGGATCAAGTGAAGCTGGAGGCCGGTCCGCTAGTGATGGGGGAAAGTTCATCTGTACTTGTATAAAGGAAGTCATATACAAGCCAATAATGGTGAAGTATAAGTAGAATAGCTAACAACTGCCTCAATTCGGCGGACACCCAACGGCGCTGTGTTCCGTTGGGTGTCTGTTGCGCTTCTGCTATTTACTCATAACTGCCCGTACCCTTTTTGCGGTTAGCAGATCTTCTACCTGGGAAATAGCTTACGAGTGAACGTATCTACTACACTTTCTGTTCTGATAAAATCTCGAATTTTTTCACGAGTAGTTATACCTGACTCAGATATTATTTTTTCGAGATGACTGGCAACTTCCTCAATTTCAAATGCGAAATTATCATTATCATTCAAAACAGTAATGATAGCATCCTTAACTTTTTTCTGGTTTCTTGGTGACGCATCTAATATATCAGGCGTTATCCAGTGTTTTTTTACGAGAGCATACAAGGCATAGAACCTGAAAATAACCCGCGACCTATCAATTTTTGCCGTGCGTACAAGGTAATCAAACTTATATAATGCAAGCGCAGCTACGTGGTAAAGTTCAACATTGTGACCTTCCGAGAAAATTCTGCCTGAGAACTCTTTACGGATACCTCTATGGTCACGTGCGGCGCGATGCGGTTGGTAAAAGAACATAGCAGCAGCAACCTTCATTAAGTCTGAAGGACGAAGAATTCGTGTACGTTCAATCAAAATGTCTCGATATTGATTATCTCGTCTTTCAATGAATATGCGGTCATCGCCGCTTTGGGAGGCGCAATATTCCTCTAAATCTTTCATAAACGGTCGCATCGCCCAAAACTGATCTTCTCTAACTTCGTTTTGGCGGTTTGTGCCAATAATGACGCTAGAAATAAAGTCAGTATCACTACAGCCAATTAAGCGCAATGGAACCGAAATATCTTCGGCTTTATTTCTGATATGTGCCAAAATATTCGTGGTTTGGCATCCATTTACAATTTGATAGTCTTCGAGGGTAAAGATGTCGCCTTTACGATCTATACTTTTTGAAACGACTGTAATTCCGTTATTTTTAAAAACAAAAGAAGAATTACCCCCCGATTCTAATTCCGAAATGATTGACTTATTTATTTCGGAGTCTGGATTGAAGTCTCTAACATTGTCGTAAAATAGAGATCTATTTATATGACTAACTCCCTCTTGGTCTGGCTCTCCAAGTGTAATTGCTAATATCTCTGACGCAGGAACATACCCGATGTAAGCCTCATCAACTTTTTCGTGGCTTGGCATAGTTACCGCTTTTGGGAAGGTTAGTTTTGCTGATGATGAATTTGTAGCTGAGCGAAACCCATTTTGAATAACTTTGGCACCTATACACTCGACATGAATGTTGTCAAATATATTTAATTGGCTTAAGCGAGTTTTGTTCGTTTCAATTAATTGTTGTATGACGTCAGAAACATGACCGGACCCTGTAGTGCAGTAGTAGCACCTCAGCGAAGGACTCGTTTTAGTCGCTTTTCCATAGATCTCGTCTTTTACTTCGATAAGGCTCTCTAATTGCGCACCTTTGACTAGGCTTTGAGTCGTAAAAAAGTCATATACCGCATCGAGAAATTTTGAGATGTCGCCATAGTCTAGGTTGTCCGATGTTTTCGACTGAAAGAAATGAAAGTCCGAAGTGTGGTTCTTGCCTGAAGATAGGATTTCTGCAGCCTCGTCAATATCAGTACAAAGTGTTCCCTGAATGGAAATAACAACTCCATCAATACCAAACTCTGATCCTTTTAGATGAGCCCTGAAGGGGTCTATGTTCTCTCCAAGGATACCATTTTCCAATGAAAATATTGACATTACCTCGAAAAGGTCAGATTCGCTCAACGTTTCATTGGGGTTCATTTCTTTAAACGTCTTGAGCTGCGCTTTAACAATTGGATTCATTGCCATTTATTTACCTTAATTTTTATTTTTGTTCAAAAATCTGTTGTCCTCAAACCTTTGTACAGTATGCAAACTAACCCGTTCTAGTTCCACGTATTTTTTGAGTTTTCCGGTTTTTTGAGTCTTCCCAAAATCGGCGCAGAGCGATTCAACCAGAAGCGGACGTTGCTAGTATCGCGATGAGACAATCACCGAGTATAAAAACAGTAAAAATTTACTCTGTGTCGTCAGCTATGATCTGTATCTGATGCCAAAAAAACTTCAGCTTTAAAAAATTATTGAAGTGACTATAAAGGGTGGGAAATGTATAAATTGTTGGGTGACGTGGGTTGTTTTTATGAAGATTGATTTTATCTATTTTCGTGAAGATATAGACTTTGTGTTGTTTTCCATTTCTGTTGGACAACATAAAGCTACTTCCCGCACAATCCTAAACTGTGGGAAGTGATTAGAACAACCAATTATATCAAGGTGAATTAGAGGAATTATTCATTAGTATGGCAAGCCATCTAAGATTAATTTTAAGTGTTTTTTTTTTAGAATTTTGCATATTTCTTCGCTCTTTAAATTGATCGAATTTTTTTAAAAAAATGGATATCCTATTTCGCGAAGATCAACTTCTTTATTATCATCAATAGATTCACACATAAATTTCAATATGGCATTATCGACACTAAGAGATTTATCTTTAAATATCTCTTCAAATTTGTATTCATACCTAGAAATACCTACCGATGCTATTTCAGAAATATTTATTTCTTTGGTTATTAGCGTTGGTGATTCGTCAGTAAAATCCATTTTTATTTCAAAGAGGTGATTTGATTTTGACTTGTGGCAGGATACTCCAACAATAAATTGAGAATCAAAAAAACTTTTATTGTAGCGTTCCTTCTCTTTTATGAATTCTTCTATTTCTTTATAGATTGAGTGTTCTATGACGCTAATTTGAACGTCTTTAGTTAGATATTCAAATATCTCAGTTGATGATTGGTTAAACATATTGTTAGACCAATGTGCATCCATCACATTTTTATTGTCATCACATATCATTTCTAGTTTGTACTGACTGTAAGTATCCCAGCTTTAGTTCCACACACTTTTTGAGATTTCCGGTTTCTCAGCCATCAGCCGATATTCTTCCGGC
>NZ_QCZL01000042.1:0-20007 GCF_003634395.1 Yersinia sp. IP36721 | reverse complement strand
GATCAACCCCCTGCAGTTTATGAAAGTGCCTGGTTCATGAGGCACGCTACCGTCTAGGAAACTGGGGTCTATTCAAACCTCAACAATCTTTGCATTCTCAACCCTTCCGGCTACGTTAATGTCATAAGCAATCATCACATATCCTTCTTTATCGTGCGCCCAAGCACAGGAAGGAAATATTTCAATATTTCGCTCGATTAACTGCGGAAAATTTGCGACTTGATATTGAATCATTCGCATTTGCTGTAATTTGAAACAGAGATGAAATACACAATACCAGAAGCCCAATCTTCATTTTATTTTTTATGGATCTATTGCCCTTCTTATTTCCACAATTAACGATAGTAGTAATAAAGATAAGGGTATAATTGGTAATGTAGATCAATATCGCGATGTTGTTCGTTTAAATCGTTCAGCTTTGAAATAAATATCACAAAGAGTACCAATAGATGCTCTTTGTGATATTTACGCAGTGATAGTGATATTGCTTGAGGCAGTTTTAGCGCCATCATTCGTGGTGAATGTGATTATCGCTGTGCCAACGGCAACGCGAGTGACTAGGCCACTTGAGCTAACCGCTGCTTTGGTCGCATAGCAGCTTGTCCATACGCCAGTTTTATTTGTCGCAGCAGTTGGGGAGACGTTCGGTGTTAATTGAACAGTCGAACCCGCTACACCGCTACTCGTTGCCGGGATCATAGTTACACTGGTGACTGTAATTGCCGAGTCATCAACGAAAGTGACCGAATCCGCAACCTTCCATTCACCGGAGCAAGTAGCGAAGTCTGAACTCCATGACGTGGTGTTGAAGTAACCCATGATGTAAGAGCCATAATC
The DNA here is from genome assembly GCF_003634395.1 of Yersinia sp. IP36721. NCBI lineage: Bacteria > Pseudomonadati > Pseudomonadota > Gammaproteobacteria > Enterobacterales > Yersiniaceae > Yersinia > Yersinia sp. IP36721. The sequence continues at coordinate 19,170 of NZ_QCZL01000042.1, read as the reverse complement.
CACGCCAAAGAAATCGAAGCGAAATGCCTGAAATCATGTTCGAAGAGGCCTGTTTACTCTGGATTGACGAGAAATCAGAGAAGCGATCTGTCGACACAGATAAAAACCTTAGCGGCGGAGGCTGCTCATCTTTCATTAATGGAGTCGATAATGAGAACCGCCGAGAGAGTGGAGATGGCTAGCTAAGGCAGGACTGTTCAAACAAAGTCCCTCGACCAAAGAACAAACGCATCCGTTGGCTTGAACCCTATGAGGCAATCAGATGAATAAATAAATGCCCAGAGCCACTGAAGTCTGAAGTTCGCTTAGCTCTTTCTACCGACCTAGGCCGCTCCAATATAATCAACCGGGACTGGCAACAGATAGATATGCAAAGGAAGGTTGCCTGGATGAACCTGGAAGATAGCAAATCAGAAAGACTATTGGCTAAGCCCTAAATGACACTGTCGCAAAATTTCGTAGGGAACAAATAGGGAAGCTTGATAAATATATCTTTGTTCGCATTCATGCTTCAAATAGATCCGAGGGGTCACTAACACCGGAAATAAGGAAATTGAGAATTGAGAATTGAGAATTGAGAATTGATCGTAACAGAGCTTGGTATTCGGCATGAGAGAGCGGGAATAAATAATTTTAGATTTCGTGATTTAAGGCATACGTGAGCAAGCTGGCTAGTCTAATCTGGAGTTCCTATTTCTGCATTAAAAGAAATGGGCGGATGGGAATCAATTTAAATGGTTAAGAAATATGCAAATCTTTCACCAAATCATTTAAATAAACATGCCAGAAAAATAGACTCAATATTTAATCACTGGGTCCCAAATATGTCCCGTGGAATAGATTTTAAATTAAAGACTAATTCTAATTGATTGATTTCGTTGGTGGGTCGTGCAGGGTTCGAACCTGCGACCAATTGATTAAGAGTCAACTGCTCTACCAACTGAGCTAACGACCCAACGCGAGAATTATTCTCCTGTTGGCTGTGGGTGTCAAACACTTCATCCCATTTTTTTGCCTATCATATGCTCTATATGGCGACAACTCATTAATTAAGCGAGTAACGCAGGCGATTATTGTTAGTTGTCAGGGAACATGGTGTAATTCTAATTATTGTGATGCAGTTAACAAATATCACTGAGTGAAATTTAAACAGTAGCCATCATGCAATATGGAGAATATTGTATGAAAAATGTTACTAGTATATTAAATGTAATCTATCTTCATTAATGCATGCCCCAAATGACAGAGTTCGACAGACAGAGTAAATAATCCAAAGAGCCAATTTAGAGCTCAAAAAAACATCACAACACAGGAAGAGGGAATGGGAAAGATGGTAGACCAATCCAAGATAGCAATAAAATCGGAACAAGAGCCAGAAGAACACCTCCAGAGAAACCTTTCCAACCGCCATATTCAGTTAATTGCCATCGGTGGTGCTATTGGCACCGGGCTGTTTATGGGATCGGGGAAAACCATCAGTCTGGCTGGCCCATCAATCATTTTCGTCTACATGATCATCGGCTTCATGCTGTTTTTCGTCATGCGAGCCATGGGAGAATTGCTGTTATCCAATCTGAAATATAAATCTTTCAGCGATTTTGCCGCCGACCTTCTGGGTCCGTGGGCTGGTTTCTTTACCGGTTGGACCTATTGGTTTTGTTGGGTAATAACCGGTATAGCCGATGTGGTGGCAATTACCGCCTATGCGCAATTTTGGTTCCCAGGCTTCTCACAGTGGATCGCTTCTTTGCTAGTCGTTCTATTACTGCTATCTCTGAATCTCGCCACGGTAAAAATGTTCGGGGAAATGGAGTTCTGGTTTGCCATGATTAAGATTGTGGCTATCGTCGCTTTGATTTTTGCCGGTTTAACCATGGTATTAATGAGCTACCAGTCTCCGTCAGGCACCGTGGCCTCGTTCAACCACCTGTGGAATGATGGCGGCATGTTCCCGAAAGGAATTAGCGGTTTCTTTGCTGGGTTCCAGATTGCCGTATTTGCTTTCGTGGGAATTGAGCTAGTTGGCACCACTGCCGCAGAAACCAAAGATCCGGAAGTCGTCTTACCTCGCGCAATTAACTCTATCCCTATTCGGATTATCATGTTCTATGTATTTTCTTTGATCATGATTATGTCGGTTACCCCGTGGAGTTCCGTGGTGGCTGATAAAAGTCCATTCGTGGAGCTGTTTGTCTTAGTCGGCCTGCCTGCAGCAGCTAGCGTGATTAACTTTGTCGTACTAACCTCTGCGGCCTCTTCCGCCAACAGTGGCGTATTCTCCACCAGCCGTATGCTGTTTGGTTTGGCTAAAGAAGGCGATGCACCTAAACAATTTGGGGTGTTATCTCGCCGCTCGGTTCCGGCTTCCGGCTTAACCTTTTCATGTATTTGCCTATTAGGCGGAGTCGTTCTTATTTATCTGATTCCTAACGTTATGACAGTATTTACGTTGGTCACCACCGTATCTGCGATTCTGTTTATGTTCGTTTGGACCATCATTTTGTGTTCTTATCTGGTATATCGCAAACGTCGCCCTGCCCTGCACAAAAAATCCATTTATAAAATGCCTGCAGGTATTCTTATGTCTTGGGTTTGTATGGCGTTCTTTGCCTTTGTATTAGTGTTACTGACTTTGCAGGAAGATACCCGCCAGGCGCTAATTGTCACGCCGTTGTGGTTTGTTATTCTTGCAGTGTCCTACACTCTCCTGAAAAAACGCAGAACCCGTTTGTATGATAATAAATAGCCCGTTGGAATGATTGGCTGATAAGCCAGACCATTTAAAGGTGATAAAAAAGCGTGGTATTGGGTCAGCCAAAACCACGCTTTCTTTTCTCTCTTCATCTGGGATTATTATGTTATTTATATAGATAAGCTTAATAGTAATCTACTCACCTTTATTCTCCCTGCCCCTCCCTGCTATCGATGCTTTCTTTCTTCTAACACATATTGAAACTACAGTAACAAGCTGTCTAAACTAATACGATCACCCACAGGATAATTGTCGACGTAATACCTGAGGGTCTGAATGAATTGTTCCCTTAATACTTAACCAGCCTCGTTCTGAAAATTTCACACCTAGAATCACCATTTCATCCGCGCTATTAACCTCAATAGGTCCCCAGACTTCTCCATCGATAAAGAAACGTTTAATCAGCCATCCATTTACCACAACTTGCACTATCGTGAGGCACCCATCTGCGTCGCGGCACAATATTGAGTCCATAAATATCCTATTTAATTAAACCTTAGCGCCAAGCATAGCCGATATATAAATGCGGTACGGAGAGCAATAACAAGGTGGGATCTGGGTCACCGTCATAAGTAAAAACAAGTGTCGTTATGTGAGTATTCAACGGATAATTACGCTGTCAGGTTGGTGTCCTATGGCTGTCATCCTAGTGTCAGGTGCTTGTCGTGGTGACATCTTCCGCATCGTTCTATGCTGGGAGAACACACCTTATTATCAGGAAGAAAGATATGGCCATTTATCGGGTTCGAGAGCTCAGACTGGCACGAGGTTGGTCACAAGAACAGTTGGCAGAAATGGCCTCCCTAAGCGTTCGTACCATACAACGTATTGAAAATGGCGAACAAGCTAGCCTTGAAACTTTAAGCGCTATTGCCGCTGTTATGGAATTGAAGGTGAATGAGCTGTATTTAGTTAATGAACAAGGCGAAACCGCAGGAGAAAATAAGGAAGCGACTGACCCTATCGATCAGCGTGTTGAAAATGCGCGTCTGGCCGTTGAAAAAGAGATGAACTTCTTCCGCAGATTGTTTCGCTCGCTAATACTTTGCCTGTTCCTGTTTGTGATTAACTGGTTCACCTCTCCTCAGTATTACTGGATCGGGTGGGTAGTATTAGGATTCGGTATCTCTTTGTCCATTCAGGCAATCAATATTTTTGTTCTGGGTAATTGGATGGACCGCTGGCAGCAGAAGCGACTACAAAATAAATTGCGTAAACCTTAAATCATCCCACACTTTAAGCATCATCACATTTAAAGCTAAAAATACGCCGGTCTATGCAGTTGCGCCTGTGCCTTATTGGAGTATGTTTAATAAGAGTCTTATGTGCTCACTATTATCCCTTCATCAACATCATCCTATAGAAAATTGGAGAACGGCGAGATGGCGAAAATTTTAGTGCTTTATTACTCTATGTACGGACATATCGAAACGCTGGCAGAGGCCATCGCAGAAGGGGTTCGCAGAGTTGATGGCGTAGAGGTGATGGTAAAACGCGTACCGGAAACCATGCCTGCCGAAGCCTTCGCCAAGGCGGGTGGGAAAATCAATCAGTCGGCGCCAGTCGCCACGCCGCAGGAATTAGCGGACTACGATGGAATCATCTTCGGTACGCCTACCCGTTTCGGTAACATGGCGGGACAAATGCGCACTTTCCTTGACCAAACTGGTGGTTTATGGGCATCCGGCGCGTTATATGGCAAAGTTGCCAGCGTTTTTGCCTCAACCGGTACCGGCGGAGGACAAGAACACACCATCTCATCTACCTGGACGACCTTGGCACACCACGGTTTTATTATTGTACCAATCGGCTACGGTGCACCGGAACTGTTTGATGTCTCGCACACTCGCGGTGGTACGCCATATGGCGCAACCACGATCGCTGGCGGAGACGGTTCACGTCAGCCAAGCAATGAAGAGTTAGCCATTGCCCGCTTCCAGGGTGAGCATGTCGCAAAAATCACCGCTAAATTAAATAGTTAATATCAAATGGGCATCGCACGTTTTTTGCGGCGCCCTCCTTTTCTGTCAATCGTCGCTATCTGGCGCTATAAAGCGGCAGAAGATAGTTGATCCAGTTGAATGACTCGCTGTGCCGACGCAATCGTCGAAGGTCTATGGGCAATCATAATTCGCGTAATATTCAGTGAAGCAATACTCAAGTTAATCGCTGCTTCGTTAATGAGATCGAGATGGCTGGTGGCTTCGTCCAAAAATAGAATGCTCGGGCGGCGGTACAAAGCTCTGGCAATCAGCAAGCGCTGTTTTTGCCCTCCTGACAAACTCCCTCCCAATTCGCTGATAATACTTTCGTAGCCCATAGGCATGCTGTCGATATCGTCATTAATATTGGCATATCGGGCACAGGCAATCACCCATTCCATATCGATATTTTTATCAAAACTGGCAATATTCTCAGCGATAGAACCGGAAAATAATTTGTCCTCCTGTAAGACGCAGGCTATACAATCCCGATAATTATTCAGCCCTAACGCGTTTATCTCCACCCCATTAATCAATACCTCCCCTTTAGTGGGAATCAACAGACCGGAAATAATATTCATCAGCGTTGTTTTTCCAATCCCTGATGGTCCAACCAAGGCCACGCTTTCGCCAGCGGCAATTGTCAGCGTCAGTTCTGAGAATAACGGTTTGGAAAATGGATCGTATTGGAAGGACAAATTACGAATTTTCAGCTCCGCGGGTTCACCGCGTTTGATAAAGGTCCGAGTAGGTTTTAATACCTCCCCCTCAGACAAAGCAATATCCGAAATGCGCTCGCAGTGCAACGTTAACATAGTCAAGCTAAACGCCAGATTGATCAAATTCGATGCCCGCTCAGCAAATTGTCCGCGGAAAGTGTTGAAGGCAAAATACATCCCCAACGTCATATTCCCATCCATTACCAGAGAGGCACCGATCCAGAGAATAATAATCTGCTCTAACATGCCAATCAGTGAGTTAACCCCACCAAACAACATATTAAGTTTAGTAATATGAATAGTTGCGTTTACAGCCTCAATGCTGAGATTGAGCCAATTCTGAGCGCGAATGGCCGTTAGGCCGAGTGCCTTAATCGTAGAGACGCCGTAGAAAGTTTCCATAAAGTGCGTTTTGGCCTTCGCATCTTTAATAATTTGTTCTTCCGACGCCTGGCGAAAATAATAATAAGTTAACAAGCGCAGCAAAATATAGATTGAAGTAAATCCTAGAGCAACCCAGACCAGCCAGCCGCCATAGAGAATCATCATAATGAGTAATCCGACGGCCATAATCCCGTCAATAATCGCGCTGACTATGCTGGTTGTTAGCGTCACTCTCAGTGTTGCTAATGAATCAAAACGCGATTGAATATCACCCAAGCTGCGTTTTTTAAAGAACGACAGCGGTAAAGTCATCAAATGATCGAATAAACCGGCCTTCCACTGCACATCAACCAGCGAATCTAACACTATAGAAAACCAGGATCTGAATACGCTGGTGAAGGTGCGGAACAGCGTAAAAAAGACTAACCCCATACAGATTAGTGCCAGTAAATTATAATCTTCAGCGTTTATGACATGGTCGATAACCAGCTGCGTACCAACTGGTATCAATAAATTAATAGATTCAATCAACAGAGACAGGCAAAAAATCTTAATCAGGAACCCTTTTAGTCCCCGAATATTCTTTATTAGATCAGCCAGTTTTAAACGACTCTTTTGTGTTTTCTGGCTGAAGTCGCTGGCTGGCCACAGTTCCAACGCCACACCGGTAAAGTGTTTGGAAAACTCGTTTTTTGATATCACTTTCCTTCCTGTTGCCGGATCGTGAATAACTACCGAAGATGCCCTAACCGTAACCAATACGACAAAATGATTAAGATCCCAATGTAAGACACAAGGGGTTTTAAGCTGATCAATTTCCTCTATATCTAATGATAGCGCTCGTGTTTTAAGCTTAAGCGCAGTGGCAATATCAACTAGGTGAGCTAAGGTCGCCCCTTGGAGAGATATTCCGTATTGCTTACGTAAATTAAACAAATCCACATGAAATCCGTGAAATCCACAGACCATGGCCAGGCAGGCAAGGCCGCATTCAGCGGCCTCTGTCTGTATTATTCTGGGCACCCGCCGACGAAAATTAAAATCCAGGCGACTAAAAAGATCCTTCACCGTTAATTTATCCATGAATCGGCCCACCTACGCTTTTTTTCATGTCATAGAACGGTGAAAACATCCATTTATACAATGGTCTTTTCTCCATAAATATCGTTGCCTGCGCCGTTAAACCGTTGGAGAGTTGCAATTGTCGTCCCTGATATAAAAGCGATTGGTCATCCATTGCGACTAGCGTCTTGTAGTAGGCCGTTCCTATATTACGATTCGCTCCTTTGGGAATATTGTTATAAGTGGACATTTCTTGAGAGGATGCAGGAACGGCTGAAATAGAAATAATATGTCCGGAAAACTGGCCAAATTTTTCAAATGGAAAAGCGTCATAACGGATATTGATTCCGTCTCCGGGCTTAACATAGGGGGAGCTACTGGTAGGTATCCATAATACCAGGCGATATTGCTTCTTTTCCTTTGGGGTTAACTGAGCCAAACTGTCGCCGAGATTAACCATTTGCCCCGGCGTTACGCTCAATGATTCTATTTTTCCGTCTATGGGCGCATTGATAACCAACATACCGCTCGATTCAGCCAAAGTGAGCTGCCGCTGAAGTTCGATACGCTGATACTGATACTGAGAAATCTGATTATCAAAATCAGCCAAGCGAATATTCTTTTCAGTTAGGAGGGTCGTTAGCTGGGTATTTTCCTGCATACTTTGACGATATAGACTTTGATAGGCATTTTGCTGCTGATAAAATATTGCTCGCTGATTAGCCAACTGATCTTTGCTGATGAGCCCTTTTTTTTGATATTCCTGATAGTTATCTAAAGTACGCTGCATCTCAGCCACGCCTTTCTTAGAGGCTTCAATGAGCTTAAGTGACTCCTGATAAGCATGTGAATTTTGCTCTATCTGTTTTTCCAGATTCATCTCAATTGAGAATTTATTTTCTTTTACTCGTCGAATAAGATTATCCAGTTCAATAATTTGTTTTTCTATGGATGCCATATTTTTACCGCTCACATTACCGGAATCTGTTACCCTGCTAATATCAATTTGATAAATCTGCTGCCCTTTTTTTACGTTCTGCCCAACGCTAACCAGGGATTGCGTAATAAATCCCTGTTGAGGGGAAAACAGATTTATAGCGTGAGATTCGGTAATAATCTCTCCGGCAATATTAATCCTTCTCGTATATTCACCAAAAGTAAGTAACGTAACAAGCATAAGAATAATAGCAACAGATACGGTTAAAACAATCCAGGGTGAAACGCCTTTTATTAACAGCGCCTTACCGTTCCATTTTGTTTTCCCATTATCCAATACTTCTTTCCGAAATATACTTTCTCTGGTCATAACGTTATGCTCTAAAGAGTTGATAATGTTTCCATATCATTTACTACGTTTGTAATAAAAAAATCCACCTCGAGATCAGCGTAGTCATACCCAAATGACATATCACTCGTCATTGATTTTCTTACTTGTTATTCCCCTAGGCCTCTAACCGTATAAAAATCACCATCGCAGCGTCCATTAAAAAATAACCATCAGCTATATAAATAGCCACGGCCATAAATGCACCGTAGCTAACTCTATTGTTAATGATAAAAGGGTGATCAATGAATATTAGCTTAGATGCAATACCAATTGATAATTAAAACCACAATATCATCAAGTTTGACTCATTAATATCTTTGATAAAACTGAAGGCTCATCGGCGTTGGTATGAGAGTTCCCTGCTGGAAAGGTTCAGTAGCAACAGGAATAGGATCCAGTGTAGGCATAACCCCTGGATTATCAATCGGAGTGACAGGCGTTGACACTGAAGGTGGCATACCATTGTTGTACGGATTAAATGCGATTGTAACCGTAGAATTATTGATCGTAATACCGTTTGCGCCAGAAACTAAGTGAGATTCTTCTCTAGTCATTTGTTTCATAAATACCTCCATTAATATAATTGATAAGTTTAGTGTGATGATATCTAAATGCTTAATCTCGCAGCTGCCATTCTAAATTAAAGTAATTAGAAATATTAACAACGACCTATTATGTAAGGTTGTGTTTTGACAACGTTACATATTTACATAACGTAAAAACCATATGAAGATACCTGGTTCATTTAAGATAAAAAACATATACCATTGATAAATAACCCATACCAATGACACAGACAGAATTATTTTAAAATAAATATAAAAAAACAAAAAAATCAACCCGTTAATTGAGGAGCAGAAAGCGAATGTTCGTTTTGATGGGAGACTTACAGGTGGAAGGGTTGTTATTTTTTATCACTCACAATCATTAAAAAATAATTTAATCTATGCCGATTAATCTAGCCGTTGATAAAAATTTAAGTTTGATTGTTATTACAAAACATTCATTACAATCAGTAAAAAAATAGCTGCGATATCATCAGATACCGCAGCCATACAGACACTCAATGACCGACAATAATTACGATTCCAGCAAACCCTGAGCCAGATAATGATTCGCATCAGGTACGCCCGGCAGGCTAAAAAAATACCCCCCGCCAATAGGTTTGACATACTCTTCCAGCGCTTCACCGTTTAGCCGTTTTTGCACCGCCAGAAAGGCTTTTTCCAGATTGGACTGATAGCAGACAAACAGCAGTCCCATATCCAACTGGCCGGAGTTTGATACACCCAATGAATAGCTGTAACCACGGCGTAGCATCAGGTTTTCCTGAGTTTCGACGGTACGTGGATTCGCCAGGCGAATATGAGCATCCATTGGAATAACTTTACCGTCTGGATCTTTGGCGTAATCCGGCTCATCATGTTCATGAACCATACCCAAAGGTGCCCCGCTGTGTTTATCCCGGCCAAAAATCGTTTGTTGCTCCTGCAAAGGCGTTCGATCCCAAAACTCCACCTTAAAGCGGATAATACGCGCTGCCTGATAGCTGCCGCCCACCGCCCAGGCTGGCTCTCCCACATTGTCCGGCACCCAAACCACCCGGCTGATCAAAGGTACATCACTGGTTTTGGGATTTGCCGTACCGTCTTTGAAGCCCAGCAGATTGATCGGTGTTTCCTTTCCTTTACTGCGCGCAGAATGGGCAGAAATAAAGCCTTCTCGTTTCCAACGCACGCTAAGTAAATCCGGCGTATGCTTGATAATATCCCGCAGCGCGTGAATCACCGTTTCGTTGGTATTAGCGCAGATTTGCAGCAGAATATCACCGTGACACAGGCTTGCATCTAGTGAATCGTTAGGAAAACGGGTCATTTTCTGCAAATGCAGCGGTTTCTTCGCCTGCAGACCAAAACGTTCATCGAACAATGAGTTACCGACCGACACGGTGATAGTCAAATTGTCGGGATAAATTTCTGGCCCGATAATTCCCGAGTCCAGCGGCGGCAGCTTAGGATCAACTTCCGGCGCACGCCCGCCGCCGGTGAGAAAAGCAATTCTTTGGGTCAACAGTTTAAATAAACGCGTCAGATCCGCAGGTGTCGTGGCTAAAACGTCAAAGGCCACCAGCATCATGGCTGCTTGCTGCGGCGTTAAAATCCCTGCCTGATGCGCGCCGTAAAACGGCTGTTTTTGCCAACGCTCATCTTTCTTTTCAGCGGTCATGTCAGAACCTGCCGTTGCCGCCTGAGCCGCTTTATTCGTCCCCAGTGCCAATGCGCCGCTCATCACGCCCATGCCCAATAACAAGCGTCTGCGCGAAGGCGATTCCGCCCCATCTGATGGCTGAGACGGCCCATTTAATGGGTCGATTTTCATTACCATGTTAACAACCTCAATCCAGACCCAACACGCCGCGCAGCTGTGCCAAATCTTCCGCCAATGCGGTAATAGGGCCTTTCATAGCATTACGGTCAGCGTCAGTCAGTTTTTCATAGGATTCGAAGCCGTCTTTGGTTCGATATTTAGCCAGCAATGTATCAACGGTTTTGAAATTGGCATCAATTTTTTGCAATAGTGGTTTATCGGCTTTCTCCAGCAATGGACGCAGTAAATTCACTATCTTCTGAGCACCGTCTACGTTTGCCTGGAAATCCCACAAATCGGTGCGGCTATAGCGATCTTCTTCACCGCTAATTTTGCTGGCCGCGATTTCTTCAATCAGCCCTGCCGCGCCGCCCGCCACTTTACCCGGCGCAAATGTCAGATCTTTAATACGTTTTTGCAGCTCTAATGTGTCCTGATACAAACGCTCGGCAAATTTATCCGCCCCTATGGTGGTGTTATCCCCGAACAGGATTTTTTCCAGACGATGGAAACCGGTGAAGTTAGGATCGGCGGCTTTCTGCTCGAAATCATCTTCGCGAGCGTCAATGCTGCCGTCCAGATCGGAGAACAACTCGGCAATAGGTTCAATCCGCTCGTAGTGCTGACGAGTTGGGGCATACAGCTGGCGTGCCAGCGCTAAATCACCTTTTTTCACTGCATCGGTAAAGGCTTTAGTTTGAATCACCAACTGATTAACTTCTTGTATGACATACACTTTGTATTCCGCAATCGGCCCGACTAACGCCATAGCGTCAGGTTTAGTCGCTACTGCACCTTCGGTGGCGGTGACGGTCAGTTTGCCTTTCGGATTACTCAGCAGCCCGCAGGTCATGTCGTATTCACCCGGTTCCAGATTAGCCGTCATTTTTTGCGTAAAGCCCGGTGCGATGTTTTCACGTTCTTCAACAACCATCACGCCTTTCAGAATTTCCCACTCCAGCCCTTTTTGGCTGGCATTGTGTACCACAAACTGAGTTTTTCGCGCCGGAATGGTCAGCGCCATTGGCTCACACTGTTTATCATTAACAGTAATTTTTATTTGCGGAACTTTAGCATCAGCAGCCTGCGCGCCGGCGCTGATAGCGAAAGCGGGCAACGCCAACAGCGCGGCGTGCAGTGCGGTACGACGGAAGAACCGATTAGACATGTCATGACTCCCTGACCTAAAAATAAGATTAATGGTTGGTTTTATTCGCAGATCGAGCACCGGATGCGGCCAGTTCGCGCTGCGGTAGGAAAAAGAAAATCAATGCTGGGATCAGATAGATAAAGTAAACGGCAACTTCACTGACGCTCGGCGCTTCCTGATAGCCCAATATACCTTCCAGGAAGGTACCCAGTAGGCTATGCGTTGACAGCACATTAGTCAGATCGAAGGCGATATCTTGAAAATGGTTCCAAAGTCCCGCTTCATGGAATGCGCGAATGGCTCCGGCAGCCAAACCGGCGGCAACAAAGAGGATAAATAGACTGGTCCATTTAAAGAATTTGGCCAGATGCAATTTCACGCCGCCCCAGTAAATTGCCATACCGACAATAATGGCGCAGGTTAACCCTAAAATAGCGCCAATAGGTGCACCAATGCCGACGTCCTGCTGGAAAGCAGCTAATAAAAAGAATACCGATTCCAGACCTTCACGCGCCACGGCAAAAAATACCATTGCCACCAGCGCCCAGCCCTGACGACGACCCGAGTTTAGGGCGTGATCGATAGCTCCTTCCAAATGAACCTTGACCGATTTGGATACCTTGCGCATCCAGAACACCATATAGGTCAATATGCAAACGGCAACCGCCGCCACTATACCTTCAAACAGTTCTTGCTGTTTCTGCGGGAATTCACCGGTGGTTTCATTAATAAAGATACCCAACCCAAGACAGAGCGCTACAGCAACAATAACGCCGGCCCAGACGGCTCCCATCCATTGACCGCGTTGGGTGCGTTTCAGGTAGCTGGCAATCAGGCTGACAATCAGCGCGGCTTCAAGACCTTCGCGAAACATAATAAGAAATGGGACAAACATGCTTAACACCCCTGATGGTGGGTAACGTCAATTTAAGTAAAGAAAGGTAAAACTCACTAGCGATATTGATTATCAATCCAGCGATAAAAAAAGTAAAACTTAAAACGATAGTGATTATCATTCTGCCATCGGGAAATTCAAGGAACTCGTTCGGATTGTTGCCAATAAATATGTCTGATTATTTCAGGGATACGAATTTATAAGAGCGGACTGGTTGGGGAAATATTGTGTCATGGAGGTTAGATAAATAAGGAAGGCGCTCACTGCCTGCCTGAACGGACAGTGAGCGAATCGAAAGGCTTAAATGGTTTTGAATTCTGCTTCGGCTTTATGGAAACGATCGGTCACAATTTTCGAGGGTTCACGGCCTAACAGGCTGACAACCACAATGGCGATACTGGCGAAAATAAAGCCCGGAATGATTTCGTATAACCCGAACCACGCGAACTTATTCCAGATAATCACTGTTCCTGCGCCAACCAGCATCCCGGCCAGCGCACCGTTACGAGTCATGCGTGACCACATCACGGAAATCAATACCACGGGGCCGAAAGCCGCGCCGAAACCTGCCCAAGCGTTGCTCACCAGACCCAGAACTTTGTTTTCCGGATCGGCGGCGATGGCAATAGCGATAACCGCAACCAACAACACCATCATACGGCCAACCCATACCAGTTCTTTCTGGCTGGCATTTTTACGCAGGAAGGCTTTATACAAATCTTCTGTAATCGCACTGGAACACACCAGCAGCTGGCAGCTTAAGGTACTCATGACCGCAGCCAAAATAGCGGACAGCAGAATACCGGCAATCCACGGATTAAACAGCAACATCGCCAACTCGATAAAGATACGTTCGCCGTTTTCGGAAACACGTCCCGCCAACTCTGGGTTTTGCTGGAAGTAAGCAATACCGAAGAAACCCACGGCAATGGTGCCCGCCAGACACAAAATCATCCAGGTCATGCTTATACGACGTGCCTTACGGATGGTGTGATGGGAATCTGCCGCCATAAAACGAGCCAAAATATGCGGTTGACCAAAGTAGCCCAGACCCCAGCCCAACAGCGACAGGATTGCGACAATATTCAGCCCTTTCAGCATATCCAGATTGGCGGCGTCCTTGGCTTTAATCACCATAATCGAGGTATCGATGCCGCCCACGGCCAGAATGACAATAATTGGCGTCAATATCAGAGCAAAAATCATCAGGGTAGCCTGAACGGTATCGGTCCAGCTCACGGCGAGGAAGCCGCCGATAAAGGTATAGGCGATGGTTGCGGCGGCACCGGCCCACAGCGCGGTGCTGTAACTCATGCCGAAGGTGCTTTCAAACAACAGCGCACCAGCTACAATCCCGGACGCACAGTAAATAGTGAAGAACACCAAAATCACTACGGCAGAAATCACCCGCAGCAGTTTGCTTTTATCTTCAAAACGGCTAGTGAAATAATCCGGCAGCGTTAACGCATTATTGTTGGCCTCGGTTTGCACGCGCAAACGGCCGGCCACCAGTTTCCAGTTCAGATAGGCACCCAAAGTCAGGCCGATAGCGATCCAGCTTTCGGAAATACCGGACAGAAAAATCGCGCCGGGTAGCCCCATCAACAGCCAGCCGCTCATATCAGAGGCACCGGCAGAAAGTGCAGTCACTACGCTGCCTAAGCTGCGTCCACCTAAAATGTAATCGTCAAAGTTATTCGTCGCCCGGTAGGCCATAAGACCAATAATTATCATTCCAAATATATAAACGAGAAATGTCACCAGCATTGGTGTGTTCATCATCATGCAACGTCTCCATAGTGCGTTTTATACGTTTTAATACTTCCGTTTTTCATTAATACATCAGTTTAAAAACACCTCGCCAGCGATGGCAGGGTGTCTAGTTCAGTGCGAATGCCGGAACGTAGCATTAGGTTGCACCTGAGATGATTTATCATCGAAACTAATTTGTCGCGCTGACTATCCTAGAGGACTCTCTTCTTTAGCAACAACTCTTTCAACAAAAAATTTACATAAAATTTACCCTACATCACATTTACAATAGTTCCCGGTTTCACCTTGCACCCTAAAGTGAGTTGCACCCTGAGCAAAACCCGTAGAAACCCTGTGTTTAGTAATGTTAACCCCCTCCCAATGAAAACAAAGTAATAACTGCGCCCAGAAAGAATGTTAAAAATCCGACTAATTTCACAGTTCGTTAATTGCCCTGATTTAACATGGTTGCACAAAGTTGCAACATGCTAGATATTGTGACGAATAAAAAACATAACTCCCTTAATTTAGGACAGGAGCCAGACGGCATGGGCAGCACAACAATGGGCGTGAAACTCGATGAGGCGACACGCGATCGTATTAAAACGGCAGCACAACGAATTGATCGCACACCGCACTGGCTGATTAAGCAGGCCATATTTAACTATCTGGAACGCCTGGAAAATGGCGCTGATATGCCAGAAATTCCAGCGTTGGCAACGGCTTCCCCTGCTGAAAAGGACGACATTATGCCGCAATCGGTGGAAACAGCCCACCAACCATTCCTTGATTTTGCAGAACATATACTGCCGCAGTCTGTCACCCGTGCCGCCATCACCGCCGCCTATCGCCGCCCGGAAACCGAAGCCATCCCAATGTTGCTGGAACAGGCGCGTTTGCCGGCCGATCTGGCCGATGCGACCCACAAACTGGCCTACGGTATTGCCGAGAAGCTGCGCAACCAGAAAAGTGCCAATGGCCGCGCCGGCATGGTGCAAGGTCTGTTGCAGGAATTCTCTCTTTCTTCTCAGGAAGGGGTGGCGCTAATGTGTCTGGCGGAAGCGCTACTGCGTATTCCGGATAAACCGACTCGTGATGCGCTGATCCGCGATAAAATTAGCAACGGTAACTGGCATTCCCATTTGGGCCGCAGCCCGTCACTGTTTGTTAACGCGGCAACCTGGGGTTTGCTGTTCACCGGCCGTCTGGTCTCCACTCATAATGAAGCTAAACTCTCCAGCTCTCTGAACCGTATTATCGGTAAAGGCGGCGAACCATTGATCCGCAAAGGCGTGGATATGGCGATGCGCCTGATGGGCGAGCAATTTGTCACCGGTGAAACCATCGCCGAAGCGCTGGCCAACGCCCGCAAGTTGGAAGATAAAGGTTTCCGTTATTCTTACGATATGTTGGGTGAAGCGGCGCTGACCGAAGCCGATGCGCAGGCTTATCTGATTTCCTATCAGCAGGCAATTCACGCTATCGGCAAAGCCTCTAATGGCCGTGGGATTTATGAAGGGCCGGGTATTTCCATCAAACTTTCTGCCCTGCACCCGCGCTATAGTCGCGCTCAATACGAGCGGGTGATGGATGAGTTATACCCTCGCCTACTGTCCCTGACATTACAGGCTCGTCAGTATGATATTGGTATCAATATCGACGCCGAAGAGGCGGATCGTCTGGAGATCTCCCTCGATCTGCTGGAAAAACTGTGTTTCGAGCCGCAGTTAGCCGGTTGGAACGGTATCGGTTTTGTCATTCAGGCTTATCAAAAACGCTGTCCATTCACCATTGATGCAGTGATTGATATGGCGCAGCGTAGCCGTCGCCGCCTGATGATTCGTTTGGTGAAAGGCGCTTACTGGGATAGCGAAATTAAGCGCGCACAGGTGGAGGGTCTGGAAGGCTATCCGGTGTATACCCGCAAGGTTTATACCGATGTATCTTATCTCGCCTGCGCCCGTAAACTGCTGGCTGTACCAAACCTGATTTATCCTCAGTTCGCCACTCATAACGCACATACTTTGTCCGCAATCTATCATTTGGCGGGCAATAACTATTATCCGGGTCAATATGAATTCCAATGCCTGCACGGCATGGGCGAGCCGCTGTACGAACAAGTGGTAGGAAAAGTGGCCGATGGTAAGCTCAATCGCCCGTGCCGCATTTATGCACCGGTAGGCACCCACGAAACGCTGCTGGCTTATCTGGTGCGTCGTCTGCTGGAAAACGGAGCTAATACCTCGTTTGTAAACCGTATTGCCGATGCAACGCTGCCATTAGATGAGCTAGTCGCCGATCCGGTTGCCGCTGTAGAGGCGCTGGCCGCCGCTGAAGGTCAGCTAGGATTGCCTCATCCACGTATTCCATTACCTCGGGATTTGTACGGAAGTGAGCGCGCCAACTCCAGCGGTTTGGATCTGGCCAATGAACATCGCCTGGCCTCACTATCCAGCGCACTATTAACCAGCGCCACTCAGGCCTGGCTTGCAGAACCTATTATTGATGCCGAACGAGATCAGGGCGGCGTAGAACAACCGGTCATCAACCCGGCAGAACCGAGTGATGTGGTGGGTTATGTCCGTGAAGCCACTACTGATGAAGTCAGCCGCGCATTGGATGCTGCCGCAGCCGCTGGCCCAATCTGGTTTGCCACGCCGCCGACTGAACGCGCCGCCATTTTGGTACGCGCCGCCGAGTTGATGGAGGCTCAAATGCAAAACCTGATGGGCATTCTGGTGCGCGAAGCCGGTAAAACCTTCAGCAACGCCATCGCAGAAGTACGCGAAGCGGTAGATTTCCTGCATTATTACGCCGGAATGGTTCGGGATGATTTTTCGAATGACAGTCATCGCCCACTTGGTCCGGTGGTTTGTATCAGTCCGTGGAACTTCCCTCTGGCCATTTTCACCGGACAGGTTGCCGCAGCCCTGGCCGCAGGTAACAGCGTGCTGGCAAAACCGGCGGAGCAAACTCCGTTGGTCGCTGCTCAGGCGGTGCGTATTCTACTGGAAGCCGGTATTCCGCAGGGTGTATTGCAGCTGTTGCCGGGTCGGGGTGACAGCGTTGGTGCCTTGCTGGTCAATGATGCGCGAGTGCGCGGCGTGATGTTCACCGGCTCCACTGAAGTTGCCAGCATTCTGCAACGTAGCATTGCCGGTCGCCTCGATCCTCAGGGTCGTCCAACGCCGTTAATTGCAGAAACCG
This sequence comes from Yersinia sp. IP36721, assembly GCF_003634395.1. Lineage (NCBI taxonomy): Bacteria > Pseudomonadati > Pseudomonadota > Gammaproteobacteria > Enterobacterales > Yersiniaceae > Yersinia > Yersinia sp. IP36721. The sequence goes on along the minus strand of NZ_QCZL01000042.1, from coordinate 1,573 downwards.
GCGGTTTGAACGCGATGATCGTAGATTCTTCCGCCCTGACCGAACAGGTGGTTACCGACGTGGTTGCTTCCGCCTTCGACAGCGCGGGCCAACGCTGCTCTGCCCTGCGTATTCTGTGTATTCAGGAGGACGTGGCTGAGCACACGCTGCAAATGCTGCGTGGCGCTATGGCGGAATGTCGTATGGGTAATCCTGAGCGTCTGTCTACGGACATCGGCCCGGTTATCGATGCAGAGGCCAAAGCCGGTATTGAGCGCCATATTCAGGCGATGCGTGCCAAAGGTCGCAAAGTCTATCAGGCCGCGCAGGCGGATACTCAGGATGAGAAAGAGTGGCAGCGCGGCACCTTTATCAAACCGACGCTGATCGAATTGGAAAGCTTTGACGAGTTGCAAAAGGAAGTCTTTGGCCCGGTACTGCACGTAGTGCGTTTCCAGCGCCAGAATCTCACCGCGTTGGTGGATCAAATCAACGCTTCCGGTTATGGCTTAACGCTGGGTATTCATACCCGAATTGATGAAACCATTGCTCGCGTCACCGATCGCGCTAAAGTCGGCAACCTTTACGTCAACCGTAATATGGTCGGTGCGGTCGTTGGGGTGCAACCATTTGGCGGAGAAGGACTATCCGGCACGGGGCCGAAAGCTGGCGGGCCGCTGTATCTGTATCGTCTGCTGTGTAGTCGTCCGGAAGACGCGGTAACGTCGACCTTGGCGCGTCAGGACAGTGAGCATCCACAGGACGTCACCGCACGTGAATCCCTGCTGACCGCTCATCGCGCACTGATTAGCTGGGCTAATGAACAGAAGCGAAACGATCTCGTTAGCCTGGCTGAACGCTACAGTGACCTGGCTCAGGGCGGAACTATTCGCCTGCTACCGGGGCCAACCGGTGAGCGCAATACCTATGCGCTGCTGCCGCGTGAGCGGGTGCTGTGTCTGGCGGATAATGAGCAAGATGCTTTGATTCAGCTGGCGGCAGTGCTGTCGGTTGGCAGCCAGGTACTATGGCCGGACAGCGGTATTCAGAAGGAATTATTCCGTCGCTTGCCTGCTGCCGTCCAGAGTCGAATGGCCTTGACGCCGGATTGGCAAAGTGAGAAAGCGGTATTTGACGCAGTGATTTATCACGGTGATGCCGATCAACTACGTACCCTGTGCGAGCAAGTGGCGCAGCGGGACGGCGCGATTGTGTCAGTACAGGGCTTCGCGCGCGGTGAAACCAATATTCTGCTGGAGCGTCTGTTAGTGGAGCATTCCCTCAGTGTGAATACCGCCGCGGCCGGTGGCAACGCCAGTTTGATGACTATCGGCTGATAGTTTGATGGTTGGTTTATGTATAAACGGAAAGGCTCTTAGGAGCCTTTTTATTTTTTAGGTTCGGCATCTAAAGCTAGTTTGAGATCGCATCCGGTTTCGATTGATATTATCTTGGTGAATATCTCACCTCCACAGCCTTAACAATCCGCGCCTCCGCACGTATCGCCTGCCCGCTGCGTGGGTTCCCTCACTCATCGTCTCAGCCGCTCAAATGTGCTCTGAAAAATCAAACTCAAGGTCAAAAGCCCTATCAA
>NZ_QCZL01000041.1:0-20065 GCF_003634395.1 Yersinia sp. IP36721 | reverse complement strand
TGCCCTTGATTTCAAGGAGACCTCCTACGTAGATAAAATGAACAGAGCAAAGCCATGCTACGAACTTACTGAGCGGGAGACTTTACCAACCAGCGGAATATTCTAAAAGGAATCGATATGGAGCTTACTGAACATCAGAAAGCCCTATTCGATGCTCTGACCAAATTACAGCAGAAGTTTGCGTTAGGCATCGTGAAGGGGCTTAGCCAAATTGATGCATACAAACAAGCAGGCGGGAAGGCAAAGAAGGATGAGACGGCCAGCGCATGCGCTAGCGAAATCCTAACCAATCCTAAGGTGAAAGCCTTCATTGACGAAATGAATAAAGAAGCCATCTCAGAAGCCGTTATGACGAAGCAGGAAGCCCTTGAGCGGCTTTCATCGCTAGGCCGAGTGTCATTGTTCGACTTAGCAGAGTTTCGCAACTCACAGGTCGGAGAGGACGAAGAGGGTAAACCGGTTTATCAGGCCACCTGGAGTTTCAAGGATTCCTCATTGCTTAGGCCGGAAGACATGGCCGCCATATCCGAGTTAACTGCTGGCCCGCAAGGCTTGAAGATAAAGCTTCATGACCCGAAAGCGGCGATTAAACAGCTTGGCGAGTTGCAGGGGTGGGAAGCACCGAAGAAAACGGAACTCACTGGCAAAGATGGCTGCGCAATACAGCACAGCCACTCTATAAGTGCAGAGGATTTGACCGATGAACAGCTTGCCGCAATCGCAGGCGGTAAGTAAGCAACAGGCCGCACAAGAGCTACTGATACGTCGAACAGCGCGTAGCAGCCTCCATCAGTTTATCCAGTATATAAACCCAGAGTACATCACCAGCACCTTTTCAAGAACCGTTTGCGATGCGCTGGATCAGTTCCTGCTGGACATGATGAACGGCGTGCGCCCGATACTGATCCTGGGCGCGCCACCACAGCACGGTAAATCAGATATTGTCTCGCGTTATCTGCCCGCTTATTTCTTCGGAAAATATCCCGAGATGCGCGTGGGGGCGCTGTCATATTCATCTGACCTCGCAGGGGATATGAACGCTGATGTTCAGCGGATCATGACCACGCCAGAATATCGTAACCTTTTCGCCGATTCATGGTTGGGAAATAAACCTGCTGATGGCGTAGCTGTTAAGCGAAATTCTGATGAGTTCGGGATAGCTAATCACAAAGGCACTTATGTATGTGCTGGTGTTGGCGGGCCGCTGACGGGCAAGAAAGTCGATCTCGGTATTATCGATGACCCGATAAAGAACGCCAAAGAAGCACTCAGCCCAACGACAAAGAAATCAATCTGGAACTGGTACGTTTCCACGTTTAAAACTCGCCTGTCGAAGAACAGCGGCGAGATAATCATGGCTACCCGCTGGGCGACGGATGACTTATCCGGGCGCGTGGTAGAAATAACGCCACGAGCTAAGGTGCTGGCTTTCCCTGCTATCAATGAGCGGGGTGAAGCGTTGGTGCCGGAGTTGCACCCTAAAGAGAAACTCCTCGAAACCAAAGTTATCCTCGGTGATTACTTCTGGTCTGCGATGTATCAGCAGTCGCCTAAGCAGGCTGGCGGCTCCATCTTCAAAGATGAGTGGGTGAGGTATTACCTGCCGAAAGATTTGCCTACCAGCTTCGACACGGTAATTCACAGCTGGGATATGACATTTAAGGACAGCGAAGGCACTGACTATGTTGTTGGGCAAGTATGGGGCAAGAAGGGCGCTAACTCTTACCTACTACACCAGGTTCGCGCACGAATGAGCTTTACTGCGACCCTCAAGGCCGTGAAGCAAATGGCTGACGAATTCCCCAAAGCCTTGAGAAAGCTAGTAGAGGATAAAGCTAACGGCCCCGCTGTTATTGACTCCCTGAAAAGCATTGTGGCTGGACTTGTTCCAGTAGAGCCAGATGGAAGCAAGGTTGCTCGAGCGCATGCCATCACTGCTGTATGGGAAGCTGGGAACGTATTCCTACCCCACAAAGACATCGCCCCCTGGATTGTCGAGACAGTAGCGGAGATAACAACATTCCCCGTTGGTGCGAATGATGACGTTGTTGACGCAATGACACAGGGACTACGTGATTTATACCAACGCAAGACACTCAGCCCACTGGACATCATGTAATGACAAAGAAAAATATCGTTGGTCGTCTTAATGATGGCCTAGTTAGTTTAATGACTTCGCTCGGAGAGAAGATAGGCGCGGTACGATACAGCAGCAGTAAGCCAGATGTGCCCGATAAAGAGCTGCTCGCGATGTACAAAAAATCATGGGTGGTGAAAAAGTACATCGATAAAACAGTAGCCGACATGCTCAAGCTGCCGCGCAAGTTTTCTGGCGACGTAGATAGCACGATGGTTCAGGGCATAAAAGATACTGAATCAGAGCTTAAGTTAAGCCAAGTGTTTAATGACGCACTTAGTTGGGCCTCGCTGATGGGTGACTCGCTTATCGTGGCGATCACCGATTGTGCTGACGAGCAGATAGCGAATGAGGTTGATTTACAGGGTGAGGAAATCGTTAAGTTTTTGGTGTTCCGTAAGGGTGAGTACACGCCTGATAGTAATATCATCACTGACATTAAGTCTGATCACTTCGGCGAACCCCTCACCTATCAGATCGACGTGGGAAGCAAGCAACTTAAATTCCACCACTCACGTTGCTGCCGGACAAAGCTTGGTCGGCACAGCATCAAAGATCGCGCCAAGTTCGGCACCTCTGACCTGCAAGCCCCCTACGAGCACATTAAAACGTTCGATACTGCAATCCTGAGCACAGGTGACACAATTCAGGAGGCAAACGTTGATGTCCTGTTTGTTCCCGGTATGAACAATCAGATTGCGGCAGGTCAGGAAAGCCAGGTTAGAGAGTATGCCAGGGTGATGAAGGAAACTAAATCATCAACTGGGCTGTTGCTCATTGATGCCGGAACACCAGAAAGTCAGGGTCGTTACGAGCAGAAAAATGCGCAATTTACCGGGCTGTCTGACGTCATTACCAAAATGGCAACCGTTCTCGCAGGGGCGCTGGATAGGCCGATAACAGTCCTGTTTGGGCAGTCTGCTAGCGGTTTCAGTAGCGGCGAAGAGGACAACAAGGTTTATTACGAAACCATTAACGGAATGCAGGAGTCACGGCTTAGGCCGATGCAGGACTTCGCTGACCAGTTCATTCTGGACAAGTTGTCAGTCGCCGAAAATCTAACCTACGAATACCCCTCTATCGACAGTATTAACGAAGCCGAAGAAGCAACACGATTCGGGCTTTATGCTACAGGATTCAACACTTTAGTTACCTCATCGATAGTGACCGAAGAAGTAGCCATTAGAGAGATGATCGCTCGCGGCGTACTGAAGACAGTCACCGAGGAGGAAATTAAGGGCATTGTCAGCGCTGGGTCAAATACTGACTCATGGGGAAGCTATGGAACTCCAACAGTTACTTGAGCGCAAGCGGGGCCGCCGCAAACCACGGCGGCGTAAGATGCGACCACCCACGCCGAGCAAGAGAGCTGAGGTGTGGTATCGGGACAGGCTAACTGAGTTCATCAACAGCATGATTAGTATGGTTATCGACGAGCTTGAAAGACCAACTCTAACCGACGCACCAGACACTCCCGCACTTTCAATTACCGCCAGACTATCCCGGATCATGCAGCGACTCGCCAGCATATCGATTGATGAAATAGCCAGCCGAATTGCTTCCGGGTTGGTTAGTCGCGCCAATTTCCAGAACAAGGAGCAAACGCAGCGCACTTATAGCGAGGCTTTTGGTATCGACCTTACCGGAATGCTGGGTGATGGGGCGATAAGGGAGAAGATGGCTGATGCCGTCCGTGAGAACGTTGGGCTGATAACGTCGATTCAGACGGACTTCATCAACGACATCGGCGAAAAGGTGTTCGGGAATCTACTCGAAGGTGGCAGAAGCGAAAACCTAATCAGCATCATCCGGGAACGCGGTGACGTCACGCTTAGCCGAGCTAAGTTCATTGCTCGTGACCAGACATCAAAACTTAACGCTGAGCTGACCGAGGCTCGAAGTAATGCGCTAGGGCTTGATGTTTACGAGTGGAGTGGTACCGGGGACGAGCGCGAGCGAAAGAGCCATTTTGTTCTGAATGGGATGCTCTGCAAATACTCTGACCCAACCGTCTACTCAGACGACGGTGGGAAGACATGGAAGAAGCGCAGCAGCATCGGGGCATTCATCGGCAAGCCTGGTGAAGACTACCAATGCCGCTGCCTGTCTCTACCTTACGTTTCATGGGAATAATCAATGACGTGGAAACGAACACCGCAGGGGTACGTAATTACCACCGCGACGATAACCCGTGCCGGGCCAATTGAATATTATGGGCACGAAATCGGGTTAACCGGCAGCGATGCCAATAAAAAAATCACAGTGATCCGCACGCTTGACGAACTCTCAAAACCAGAAACCCTCGCTTCATTCAACGGACTGCCTTTCACACTGACCCATCCTGACGATGGTGAGGTGACAGCTACAGACCACAAAGACAAAGCATCAGGCCATATCGCCAACACCCGCATGGATGGTGACGAAATAGTTTGTGATGTCTATCTGACTGATTCGGCATCCATTGAAACGCTGGAGAAGACAGGGATCCGCGAGGTATCTGTCGGATACGAACCTGCTGAGCTTGTAGAGCGTGACGGTAAGTTTTACCACATCAATATTCGCGGCAATCACGTCGCGGGTGTGGCAGAGGGGCGTTACGGCGCCCAATGTAAGTTAAACGATAAAAAAGGTAAGCCGATGTTCAAAACATTAACCGATGCCCTCAGTTTCCTGAAGGGTAAAAAGCTAAAAGATGCAGAAGGCGCAGCCCTTACGCCGGAAGAGCTGATCGGCATGATTGCCGCATTAGAGAAGGCGCTGGAGGGGCTTAATGGGCAGGGAACTGAAGAGGCGGCAGCGCAGGCGCAACAGGTACTGGCACAGTTGGCTGAACTCAAGGCTCAACTGGATGGTGCCACTGCCTCCGCACCTGTGGATGCCGATCCAGCCGCGCCTGCTGATGGTGATAAGGATGCGAAAATTACCTCGCTGGAAACTGAAAACGCCGATCTGAAAGCGAAGGTGAAAGAGCTTGAGGATGAGCTGGCAAAACTGAAGGGTGACAGCGAAACCGAAGCCACTATGACCGACGCGAAATCCCGCTTCCCGAAGGTAAACCTGACCGACGCTAAATCAGCTCGTGATGTTCGCGCCGCAGTGCTTGTAAGCACTAGAGCATTCAACGATGCCCAGGTTAAGGGCATGACCGACAGTGAAGTGCGTGCGGCTTATGCAGCTATTCAGGCTACATCAAAGCCACGTAGTGAAATCGGCAGCCACCTGTTTAACGACAGCAAGCCGACGCCTACAAAAACCGCAACTCAACGCCTTGGAGGTAAATAATTATGGCATTTGGATTCACTGACTGGGACGGTGCAGACGGCACCATTAAACCAGGATCTATCAAACGCGCCTCCAGCTCTAACGACAAAGTGTGGGGCGAAGAGAACCTGACTGATACACCACTGGCCTACGGTACTTTCGTGGCAGTTAACCCTCTGGGTGGAGTTATGCCTCTGGCGGCGGACACTCGCATTCACGGCATTGTCGTTCGCGACATCTACGGCGAAGCATCCCCACCTAACAAGCAGGCAAACATCGGTCATTTCTCTCACGGTGACTGCGTGGGCGCCCTGACTGTTGATACAGCCGATTTTGCTCGCGGCGACACTGCTTACATCGTCCCTGCTGGGGCAGATGCAGGCAAGGTTACCAGTGATGCAACCGGCAATATTGATTTGGGTTACTGGGTTGAGGATGTAAGCGCGGGTAATAACTGCGTAGCGATCACCCTGGGTTACGTACAGCAAACGGCAGCAGGAGTATAACCAATGCCAATGGAAGCCGCAGATTTTGAAAACGTACTGCAAGAGGCGCTAACGGAGCGCGATATGCAGTTGCAGGAAAAAGAGTTGCCGGAAATTAACATCGGTGAAGCATTGCCGGTTAAAGAGGGGTTGGACTTCGCTCTGGAGTACGTTGATTTTGGCGTATCTAAAGTTGTCGGCTCTGTAAAAGACGGCATTATCGGTAATAAAACCAACAGCCTGAAAACTATCGATAGCGATATCGAATGGCTAAAAGCGCCTGTTGGTCAGTGGGCGAAAGCAGCCACCTGGACTCAGCAGGAGCTGGAGAAGATCGCTCGACTGAGCATCAACCTGCAATCCAAAAAGCAGGATGACCTGTATGCCAATGCCTTGGCAACCATTCAGTATGCTGGATACGTAGGTCATGGCGGCGTGAAGGGGCAGGAAGGGTTGCTGACCGGAACGGATGTCCAGCTGATCACCGACGCTGGCAACAAAACTATCGCTGACATGACGTCTGATGAGTTCGTGAAGATGGTTCTAGATGCCTACAACGTTGCATGGCGCAAGTCTAGCTACCGCATTCAACCTACGAATATTGCGATGGATGCCAGTGATTTCATGCTCGCTATGCAGAAATTCGACCCTACCCCAGTAATCGTGGGTACTGATCTTCTGCCAATCGCGGCAATGGATCGCATTATGGCAGCGCTGCGTAAGGCATCTGGGAATGATGGATTTAACATCACGTTCGTGAAGGTGCCAAGCAATTATGCAGTGGGCATCAAGGCAGGTAAAACCCGCATGGCGGTGTACACCTACGAAGCAGATTATCTGGAAATGGAAGTTCACATGCCAGAGCTTCTGGCGGTTCGCTCCCGCGACCTGCTGACCTACGAGTGTGGATATCGCTCTGCATTCGGCGGGGCAATGTGGAAGCAACCACAATCCGCTGTTTATGTCGATTATAAGTCCTCACCTCAGTAACCCAAGGGGGTAGCATGGAATTTATTGAACGTTACCCCGAGTTTACCAGCACAGCACCAACCCGCAGAGAAGTCGCACTAAAGGACGCAGAAAATCAGATGAGTCGCAAGGTGTGGGGCAAGCTCTTTGAGCAAGGCCACCATGCTTTAGCGGCTCATTTGCTTTACGTTTCAGGTGCGCTAACTCCATCAGGCAGCAGTAACGGAAAGCCTGCGCAGACGATAACCAGTAGGTCAGTAGATGGTGTTTCCATGGGGTATTCAGCGCCAGATGCGGGGTTTGGTGTTAATCATGACGGTTATGCCATCAGTAGCTACGGGCAGGACTACACCCGGTTGCGAAAGTTGGTAGGCGTTCATGTGTTGGCAATTCGTTGAGGGTATTTGAATGACACCCGAAGAAACTCTGAAAGCCACCACCGCATACCTAAAAAACCTTCAGGCGATGAAAACGCATTATGTCGCCGTTGGTCTGCCAGCATCGAAGGTGGGAAGTAAGACATACGCTGATGGAACTTCAATAATTGAAATTGGTGCAGCGCATGAGTTTGGCGCTGAAATAGACCACCCTGGTGGAACCGGGTATACGTCAACTGGTGGGAAGGCGGTGTTTTCTCGCAATGACTTCATGGGGCCAGTCACTGGAATAACCGCAGCCCACAAGATAACCATCCCAGAACGTTCATTTCTTCGTTCGCCATTCACGCTAAAAAAGTCCGAAATAAACCAGGCTATCGAGAGGGGAATTGCAGATGTAGGCTCGGGCAAGATGGATGCTGATAAGGCATTAAACCTTATCGGCGTTGTCGCCCGTAATATCAGCGTTAAAGCCTTTGAAACAGCCGGGTATGGAACGTGGCCGGACATCAAGGAAACGACTAAAAAGGCAAAGGGTTCATCTGGGATACTGATTGATAAAGGTGAGTTGCGCGGCGTAATTACATGGGAGGTTCGTAGTGAGTGATTTATCGGATCTTGATATGACCGACGCCCTTATTGATTGGGAGCAGCCGGTTAAGCTAAAAACTAAAACGGAAGTAACCATAAACTTTGAACCTACTGTAACGATTGTTGTTGAGGATATTCTGGCGGTGGTTCAAAGCGCGAATAAGCAGACGCTCACAATGGATAGCCTTGATTGGTCTAAAGAGTACCTGCTTATCCATTCGAGAGTAAAAATAGAGGCGGGCCAATTCATTGAGAAAGGCGGCAGGGATTACAAAGTCGTCTCGCCAGCTGATTATATGGATTATGGATTTTGCGCCGCTATTGTGGAAGAAACCAAGCTCCCACTATTGGTCGCAACAGCATGATAAAAACCCAACCACATCTTATCGCCGTCGCTCTGTTCGTTCGTGACCTGCTGGATTATGACGAACAACTGATTAAATTCGACCGCAGAAATATCATTTCATCTGATTTTGCAACGAGCTATATCGTCGTCAATGGCAGCCTTCCGCAGTCAGTACTTGCAAGAGGACAGCGATTCAATGTTGATGTAGAGGTAATGACGTACACCGCCGCAGTGAGCCACAGCATCGTGCTGGAGTTTCACGGTGATAACGCCTACACAAATGCGGAATCGTTCCTGATGCTCAGCGAGAGCCAGTTAGCTAACGAATTACGCCGCAAGAATGCACTAACCATTATGTCCGTATCAAACATTACTGACGTTGGTCAGTTGCTGGGTCAATCCCACGGCAACCGAGTACACCTGAGTTTCAACGTTCAATACGCCCCGGCTCGCGATGTGCAGACGCTGCGTATCGACACGCCGCAGTTTCAATTTCTAGAGGACAAGTAAATGTCGGCATCAATTAACAACGTCATCAACGTGATGCTTCTCGAAGAAGGCCGCTCGGCTGCACGGGATAACATCAACGTCTGCGCTATCATGACCAGTCAACCAGGTGTACTAAGTACATCTGAGCGCTACCGTTCTTACAAGTCTCCGGCGGCAGTGGAGCAGGACTTCGGCGCTTCATCTGTCACGGCTGCCTTTTCCAACTCCTTCTTTGGCACATCGCCAAATCCTATCTCCGCTGGCGGCACGCTGATTATCGGCTTCTGGAACGCAGCAGGAGAAACGCTGCCAGCCACCGCAGGGGTATTGCGCGGGGCTGAAATATCACAAGCCACGGTCATGCCAGCGCTACGGTTGGTTGACGATTGGTCATTCAGTATCAGTATTGATGGCACCGATCATGATATCACCGGTATCGACGGATCAACCGCTGCGACACTGGCCGATGTTGTTTCTCAAATTCAGGCAAAGGTTACCCCTGCTGTTGCTGATGTATCCTTTGATGGCATCCGGATTGTTATCACAAGCCCTACCACTGGAACGGCTTCAATTGTTGGCTTCCCTGAACCCGCATCAGTCGGCACGTTCATTGGTGATATTCTGGCGATTGCGGTTGGTTCTGGTGCTGCACAAATTAATGGTAAATCATCTGCTCCAGTCGCGCCCGAATCGCAGCTTGAAGCACTCAGCGCGATCAAGTCGCAGGTGAACCTTAAAGGCGTTGGCTTCATCGATAAAATTCTCGATGCCCAAGTGCCGTTAATCGCGTCATGGGCGAAGGCCAACTCCGTCATCGTGTACGAGACGTTCACTGGAGAGGGTGCACTTGAGGTTAACCCAGCAAGCCCAGCATGGGCTGTCACACTCGCTAGCCAGAGCAATTTCCGAATGCTCTACAGCAAATCTGGCAACCGTAAGTTGGCTATCACCTACATGGCCCGCTCCCATACTGTGAATTTCAACGGTGAGCGAACTGCAATCACCCTGCATCTTAAAACGCTGAATGTTCCGGCTGAAGAATACTCTCAGACCGAAATCGACAAGGCCAAGCGTGTTGGCCTCGACATCTATACCACCATCAAAGACGTGCCCTGCGTGCTGACCAGTGGCTCTAACGACTTCGTGGATAACGTCTACAACCTGATGGCTTACGTTGACGCGGTGCAGACTGATTCATTTAATTTGCTGAAAACTACGCCGACGAAAGTGCCACAAACCTATTACGGTGTTGATCAGCTGGAAGATTGTGCAGAGAAGACGACTCGCGGATTTGTGCGTGCTGGCGTATTCAGTCCCGGCACCTGGACGCTTCCTGACTTCTTCGGTGACCGCGATATGTTCTTGCGCAACATCGAGCAAAACGGCTTCTACGTGCTGGCTGGTGATTTGAAAGACCAGTCCACCGCTGACCGCCAGGAGCGCAAGTCTCCTGTAATGCAAATCGCAGTGAAGAATGCCGGGGCCATCCACAGCGAAGACATCATCATCAATTTCAATAAATAAGGGGCGGTAAATGTCTCAGATTGTTATCAGCGCAGATACTGCAACGGTAGTGATGAACGGGCGCATCATCACAGATATCGCTGCCGGGGATTACATTACCCTAACCCCGACCAACCCGCTAACCAGTCGTGCAAACAGCGCACAGAATGGCGTAACCATTTCTAAACGTGTTGATGCTGGTGTGACCGTAATGGTTGTGCGCGTGCAAAAGTTCTCCAACGATGATGTGTGGCTTAACCAGCAGATTAATACCGATATCCCGGTAGTTTTCAATGGTTCGGTAAAAGAGTCGTTTGTTCGAGATGGCGCAGCACTGAAAGAAACCTATGACCTTCAGGTTGGATCCATTACCACTCAGCCTACCCAGACCAAAAACAACCAGGACGTTAACGCGCTGATGGAATACACCATCGAATTCCGCAACATCCGTCGCAACGTATAAGGCCCATCATGTCTAAAGAAAAGCAGAATAAGGCGCTTGAGATGATCAAGGCTGTCTATAACGACGGCTACGCTGAAATCAACGGAAACCGCTACGACTTCGCGAAGATGACGCACAAGAAGCGGCGAAAGGTGTTCGCGTTCTTCACTGGGATAGCCAGCGAGTTATCGCGTCAGTCGCTGGAATTCCTCGACACTGAACGTTTCGAGGAAATTGAACGCCTAATGTTTGATTACGTGCTGTTCGACGACGTTCAGCTTTCAAAGCAGCCTGACCATTTCGAAAGTTATGCCGGGGATTACATCATGCTGATCACCACAGCATTACAGGTAATCAGTTTTCCTTTTATGGCCGGGAGCAATATGAACTCACTTTCAGAAGCTCCAGAAGTCCGGAAGTTTACGTTAAATCCTCGAACATAAGCGATGAGATGAGCATGTACCTGGCGCTTGCAAAAGCCGGATACGGCTCATACAAAGAGCTGTCCGATCTGGATACAACGGAACTACTGGATATGGTTGAATTCGAAAATATCAGCGCTGATATCCAGCACTATCAGATGGAGAAGGCGAAAAATGGCAATAGTTAATGAGCTGATTACCAAGTTTGGCTTCATTGGCGATCTGGCACCTCAAGAGACATTCAATGCCAATCTGAAATCCTCCATCGGTCTGCTGGCGGGTATGGGTGCGGCGATTGCTGGGTCTGCTGCTGGTATCGCCGGATGGGTTACGTCGGTCAGTAAATCTATAGACCCACTGATTCAGTTCGGGCGAGAAACGGGTATTGCCGTTGAAACCATTCAGACGCTGGGTTATGCCGCATCAGTCAACGGTTCAAGCGTTGATGCCCTGCAATCCTCACTGAGCGAGATGACGAAGCGAGTTGGTGAGTTTGTATCAACGGGGGAAGGCGAGGCGAAAGATGTAGCTAGTCGCCTGGGGTTGCAGTTTAAGGGACTGAACGGTGAAGTTAAATCCTCTGATGTCATATTCCGCGAATTAGCCGACAAGTTGCATGGAATGAGTCAGGCCGAGAAGTTTTCTGTTTTGGATAAGATGGGCATTGATCGCTCGATGGTGCAGTTGCTCTCCAAAACGGGTGATGAGATTGAGGCGCTTCAGAAGAAGTCAGAAGCGCTAGGCGTTGTCACGCAAGACCAGGCTGGCCAGTTCGCCGCTTATAATGACTCACTTACGACACTAGGAAAGGGTTTTGACGGCATTAAGTTTCAGGTCGCTATAGGCTTCGTGCCGGTGCTTAAAGACCTGGTCGAAGGGTTTATTGACTTCCTTATCGCAAACAAAGACCTCATCAAAAACGGATTATCTCACCTGGGCGAAATAATTTTCTCTGTGATGGGAATGATTCGACGGCTGGCGCCTATTGTTGCTGTTATTACAGCCGGGTTTGTCGTATGGAAAATAGCCGCTATCGGCCTCAGAACGGTATTGACCACTATTTTCTCGCCCGTTGTGCTCATCACTGCTGCAATTCTGGCTGTAATTCTAGTTATTGATGACCTTCTGACCGCAATGGAGGGTGGGAAAAGCGTCATTGCTGATTTCTTCATGGATAACTGGGGTATCGATATCGTCCCAGCTCTGAAGTCGGCTAAAGATGCGCTGATGGGGTTCATAAACTACGCCATAGATATTTTCAAACCTCTGGCAGATGCTATCGTATCCATGTTTAAGTTCGTATGGCACCTCATCACTGGCGCATTCACTGGTGATTTTCAGGATGCAATGAATGATGCTCAGAATGTGTTCGATTCGCTGATTTCTTTCATAACGGGAGCGTTTGGCGTAGTTGGTGATGCGATAAAATACGTATTCGGCGATGCAGGGGCTTTCATTGTTGACGCTTTCACGACAGCCATTGAAAACACGAAGCTGAGTTTCTCGGCTTTGTGGAAGCTGCTTACCGGGGATTTCGAAGGTGCGTGGAAAGACGTTGTTAAAATCTTCGATAACACCGTTGAGCTACTTAAAAAGCCGTTTATGGCATTTATCGATTGGGCAAAAAATATCTTCTCAAACCTCGGTCAGTACATCGGCAACGTGATTAGCAATGCGGCATCCAGCGCGTGGAACTCTGCAAAGTCATTTATCGGCCTCGGCGATGATGAAGAACAGTCCTTACCTGCTTACTCTGGCGGCGCTGGAATGAATGGGATCCCGTATGGCAACCCTGGGTTAAATGGCAATCTGGCATACGCATCAGGGGGGAGCGTTAGTAATTCAAGCGTCAGCCAGAGCAACACCATACACATTAATACATCCGATCCGGTAGTGGCGGGTAATACAGCGGCGGACGGGTTGCAACAGAGTATGCGTGACGCTAATAGGATGAGCGGAAGAGGGGGTATGTGATGGGAATTATGGACGGATTTACCACTGCTCAGGAGTCAGGAAAAAGCACGGTAAAAAAGGTGGGGATCGGCGGGTATTCGATGTTTGCCCGCGTAAACGACTCTACCAGTTACCCCTCGCAAGTCCCAGTTGATGTACTCGAAGATGGTAGTAATGCCTCGGACGACATCATCAATGGCCCTATCACGATAAAAATCAGTGGCGTGGTTGCTGATGTTTACATGGATGCTAAACCCAACTCATCTTTTGGATTGATTCCGGACTATTCAAAGTATGGCGAGGTTGTGGAATACATCCCGGCGAAAACCCAACAGCAGTTGCAGAAGATGAATGAGATTGCTGACCGTGCCGAGCAGAAGATACTAGAGGCTAAGCGTCTGGCTGATAAGGGCGCGGAGCTTTTCGGTCTGGTTGGCAATCCGGTAGCCGGTGGTGCGAAAGGTATTCGTGAACAGTTTCTTGATTTCATTGAGGCTGTGTATTACGGCAAGCAGCTTATATCTGTCGAAGTGGACTACCGGACTCATGAAAACATGGCGTTAAGCGGCCTGACAATTAGCACTGATAATCAGACGATGGAAACGAAGTTTGAAGCTAGTTTTACGAAGATAAACTTTACCCAACTCACCACTACTGCCATTGAGAAACACTTCAAATCCCCATCACTAGCAGCCAAGTCAAAGACGGCAGGCGTGGTCAATAAGGGCACACAGACTCCGGCTGATAACTCGAAAGTGAGCAGTAAATCAAACTCGCTTCTTACCTCGGCAAAAAATGCCATTGTAGGGAAAAAATAATGGATCTGATAACCAATATCACCGATGAGCCTATCCAGCGTCACGTACTCCTTTTTGACCGTGGTGAAGTCGTCATTATCGTTCGCCATTTGCCGACAGTTGAAATGTGGAAAATGCGCGTGGAATACAACGGTGATTTCATTGATGGGGTAAAACTGTCACTGGGGGCGCTGCATTTTCGCCACAAGAATTGGCCTTTCGATATTGCCTTGCTTTGTACTGACAACTCCGGCATTGACCCATATCGAGCTGATGACTTCGCAAGCGGTCGCTGTGAACTTTACATGGTGACACCGGAAGAGATGATTGAAATTCGCGGAGGAGACGTGCCGTAATGGAAACTTTCTATCGTGATTACCGGCTAACAGTCGGGATCGGAAATCAGGCTGTCATTATTGAGCCGCCAATGCCGGTATCGTTCAAGGCACTTGAGTCGGTGGATAAGAAATCGCTGGGTAAGTTGACTGTCTCAGTTAACGGATTAAAGCCATCGACGCGCCTGCAACTGGTCAAGGCTGAGGATGACGAGAAGTACATTCCCGTCAGGCTTGAAGTGGGGTATGACGGAAAATTACGTCAGGTGTTTCAAGGGTCAGTAAAAAGCGGGGCGGTGAAGCGAGAGGGTGCTATACACGTTGTAAGCCTTGAGTGCGAGGATGGTGGGCACGACTTCATTAACTCGTTCACATCGCGCACGGTGCGCGGTAAAGACCAGGTTGTCGATTCTGTTCTCCAAGATATGCCGAACACGAAGAAAGGCGCGGTAACGAGCCAGCAGCAGTTGATAAGGCCGAAGGTGCTCGTGGGTAGCTCAAGTAAAATTATCACTGACATGCTATCACCTGGTGAGAGCTTCTTCATTAAAGATGAGCGGGTTCACATTCTGAAAGATAGCGAGGTTACATCAGGAAACATCCCGGTTGTTAATGCCCGTAGTGGGCTGCTTAATACCCCGCAGTCAACAAAAGGAAGTGCGCAGAACGACTCTGGAAAGAGCGCGAAACCTGCAACAAACAAACCAACAACCGATCCGGGCGCAGCCAGCAAGGATAGCGATGACTCAAGTACGCTGGTTAAACAGTCTAAAGGTCAAGTTACCTTCGATACCAAGTTAAATCCGATGCTGACCATTGGGGGGCTGTGTTCACTGGAAAGTGTGACTAACCCCGCATTGAACGGGGTTTACAAAATCTACCAGATTGAAACCAGCGGGCAGTATACCGGGCAAGCGTGGACACAGAAGGTCGTGTGTCAGCCAGCAGGCAGTTATAAAGTCGTTAGTTGACTGGTGTCAAATTTCATTATTTTTATAATTTACTTTGTGCCTAGTTTTTTTTGATAATGTTAATATCCCACCACATTTACAAGGAATGGTGATATGACTAAGAAAATTATTGCGGGTTTTGCGATAGCAGCATCTGTGCTGGTATTGAGTGGTTGTAAAATTGACATGGGGGCATCAATACCCTTGTCAGGATTGCTGGGGAGCGAACTGAAAGAAGGGTCTGCAGATTTATATGTTGAAGTTCCCGCTTGTAATAGTTATGAGGATTCTCGCCAATCATCAAAAGGATTAGTCGATGCTAAGAATGAAATAGCAAAAATTATTCCTGAAAGTGAGTTTAAAGAGTGTTTCAAAAAGAAATTCAACAGCTTTGCATTGTTCTCAGTTCCCATCGCTTACGGCCCAGAAAAACTAGTAAGCAAAGATACAAATCAGATAAGAATATTGCAGTCTGAAGATAATTTTTCTTTTGTAGTATTCGGCTCTAAGCTGCGCGAAAAACTTGATCAAGTAAAAAATAAACCTAGCATATCTGGTGGCTTTAATCCTTCTGATGTATCAATAACATTGAGCATAAAGAATGACACAGGTAAGGCAATTCAGGCTACTTTTGCAAGTGTTTATGCCGGAGGTAAGCCTGTTATTTATGCGCCTAATGTGAAAATGGAAAGCGGCCAAGAATGGCCGATTAGGTTATCTAATGTGACTACCTCATCTTTGTTTGGCTCAGATGGTGTGGCTGCATGGTTCATGAGTGATATAAAACAGTAGCTAAAAAAGCCCACTCAGGTGGGCTTTTTATCATCATCAATGAATTTTGATATGTCCATAGAAATAGATACTGACGCACCATTAAAGCTGATTCCATACAATTCGCTATGTTGAGCGGCAGGCTCGGGTTGGGTGTCAATGATTTTGATATTATCGGCATTAAAAAATGGACACCAATTAACACCCATGTTGACAGCGTGGGCCTGATATTGCTCATTTATTGGGACATCCAAAGATGGTTCGTAGAACCCATGACTAGCGAGCTTACAAGGAAGCAATATGTCAAAGTTGCATATCTTATAGTCTACATATTGATAGTCTTTTATATAAGAATTCCCCCTTGCCATCTTAGAGCAGTGAGCCTTCTTGCTTTCGCACTGAACGGCGTCGGTTATGCAAGGTAACACTTGATAAGATAAGTGAAGGTTAGATAGCGTCTTCCCTTTAAATACTATAGAAAAACCTTTCCACCCCTGAGCTACGCTTATTATTTTTGATGCTATTTCGCAATCTCTTGCGCTCGACAAGTCGATGTAACAAATAGTGAATAGCTGTTCCTCGACGTACACTTGAAATGATTCTGTAAGAGATGAAAACTTCAACGCAAGTGAGTGATTCTTTGATCTGCTTTTAGGAATTAGCAGCGCCATTTTTGCTGATGATGATCTGTATACATCAGCATCTGACATGTTTTTTATGGCAAGGTCATTTTTCACTATTCCTCTCTTTTATTTTGATCAATTCACCAAACTTCGCTGTGGTGTGGTTTTTTATGGGAAAAATTCATGATCGAAGAACTTCACGACACAATCGGCGCTGGCGTGGATTTCGCGCTGGCAGATGTTCACACTATTGTTGTCGCAAAAATAACTGCTGTAAATGATAAAACGATCAGTTGCATCCCTGTTATCAATCGCGTTGTGAAAGGCGAGGGAAAGCAACTACCTGAATTCATCGAAGTACCTCCGGTCATATTACAGGGAAGTGGCAGCTATATAGCCGAGCCGATAGCCGCAGGAGATTACTGTCTGGTGCTTATATCAGAGCGCTGCTATGACGCCTGGTACGCGGGGAGTGACTTTGTGCCACCGCTTGAAATGCGGATGCACGATTACTCTGACGGTTTCGCACTATGCGGCGTAAACCCGTTATCGACTGCAATATCCATCCCGAAAATTAACCGCATGATGATGGGCAACACCGATCATGAGGGTGATTTGGTGCTCACTGGCAACGTTACCCAGAGTGGCGGAATAACAACGCTAGAGTCATGCGTGGTTCAGGGACAGATGCAATATGACTCTTTATTGACTGATGGGCAGAGTGGCGTTAGTGATTCATTCAGGAGTGATGACGGGAAAACAATCACAGTAACCAACGGCATTATTACGGGGATAACATGATTGTATCAGCGCTTGATAAAAATAGTGATTGGAGCTTTGGGCGTGGGCGACAGAATTATATTACTGGTGGTGGCGCTATTGCTCAAAAAGTTAAGTGCAGAATTCGCTCATTTAAAAACGATAACCCATTAAATATGGGGGATAACATTGATTGGGTTTATCTGCTGTCCGAAAAAAACACCGAGCAGGAAATACTACGTGAAATAGAACGAGTGACCCTTGCGACGGATGGTGTTATGCGCATTGTTCAATTAGCGATGGTCGTGAATAAGACAACACGAGAACAGGGAATAGAAATGCGTATTGAAACTGTTTTTGATGAGCAGACCATCAACTTTCCGATAAATGGAGCATTGAAAGATGGCACTACAGTTTAATAATAACGGACTGGAGATAGACACTTTCAGAGATTTATTCCAGGCGTTAAGTGATGCGTATAAGGGCATCTACGGTCAGGACATTGATTTAGACCAAGAGTCGCCGGATGGTCAGCGTGTGGCAATCGAAGCGCAGGCGCGAACGGATATTGAAGCATCACTTCAGTGGCTTTACTCGCAGATGGATCCTGATTTTAATACCGGCGATATGCAACAAATTATCGCCAAATTACATGGGCTTTATCTGCGCCCCGGTTCTCGTTCTCAACGTGATCTAAATGTGGCGACTGATCGACCCGTATTTTTATACAGCGGGTATAAAATCAGAGACCAGTCCAATCAGGTTTGGTTTGTCCGACAGAATGTCACCATTCCAGCAGGAACAACAACAGTGACGTTTTTCGCTCAAGACTTCGGAAAAGTAACCGGATTTATTGCTGATACATTCACCCAGTTAACCCCTGAACTGGGTATTTTGAGCATAACTGCTGATGCGGTTGCCGTTGTTGGTCGAGACGAAGAAACGCCAGAAGAGTTTCGCCAGCGCCGGAATAGATCTCTTGAAAACCCAGCAACCGGAAGCACCGGCGCAATATTTGCCAAAGTAGCGCAACTGACTGGAGTGACAGATCTGAATGTCGGAGAAAACGACACCAAGATTGATGATGTGTTGACAGGTATCCCGGCCAATTCTATATGGCTCGTCGCGGAGGGAGGGGCAGTATCAGAGATAGTCGAAGTAATGGTTAAACAAAAAGGTGGTGGGACAGGAACGAAGGGAAGCGTTATTGGTCGTTATATTGAAACTCTTATCAGGCCAGATGGAACTACTCTTCAGATAGCTCACGACATGCAGTTTGACCGTCCAGTCTATAAACCATTGCATATCAATTTAACCGCCAAGCGCAAAGTTACAAATGATCCCGTTGATTTAGATACCCTCAAAGAGGCCCTAGCTAAACGTGTAATGCATATCGGTGAGGAAATTGATGCCAACGAATTTTATGCAGACGGGTATGGTGCGGGCCGGGTCAATTATGTACTGACTAATCTAAAAATTAGTATTGATGGCATCACATTCACAGATGCTGAATTATCGCCAGGGTTTCAGGGTAAATTCACTCTGGATGTTGCGAATATCAGTGTTACTGAGGTGACTTGATGAATAACGACATAATCAATCGCTATACTTTAATGCTCATCAAGCAATATTGGGAAAAACAGAAGTCCCGCTCTGAAATAGAAGCCATGCTGACACAGTGGCAAATAATTGCAGACTTCATGCGTAACCCTGCCAACTTTGACATTGATAAGGTAACCGGATATCGACTCGATGTTATAGGCAGGATTGTGGGTCTGCCGCGAAGCGTACCCGCAGTGATTGCAAAACTGTTTTTTGGATTCGAAGGTCACACCAATTCGGCCGGATTTGCCAGTAAATCTAATGCGACTTTCATTGGCGCGCCATTCTTCAGTAAGTTCTCACCGGCATATGGTGACTACCAGTTAGGCGATAATGAGTACCGCAGGTTTTTGAAAGTGAAGATTTCCAAAAATGCAGCTTCATCAACTGTCTCATCTGATGAACGCGTTAGCTTACAGGAGGTTATTCAGGCAGCCTTCAATGGCGAGGCGTATGTCACTGACAGAAAGGATATGACGCTTGCGTTAAATATATCCCCCAAAGTTTCACAAGATGAGTTGCGCCTTATCGTTAGGCTCGGTTTACTGCCTAAGCCAGCCGGTGTTCGATATGATTATTACTATCAGGTAACCCCCGGGATGACGTTTGGTTTCTCAAGAAACCCAGCAGCCAGAGGGTTTGCCAGCAAATTTAATGCCGCCTACCAAGGCGGTTTTTTTTCGAGGAAAATTCATGTCTAAAATTGAGCGCTATACAGGAAATTTGCAGGCATTTGGCTCTGCTGCCCAGGGGGTGGAAAGGACTTTATTCGGTGAGACGAGTCAGGCAAATGACCTTACATCGCAGGTCACAAGTTCATTTCTTCGCGGCTGGGGAATAGTTGGGCCATCTGAAAACCCATCAATGGAGGATTTCAACGCTGCAATGTATACGATGAGCCAGTTCATCGCTTATCAGCATCAGATGGGAATTCCTGAATGGGATGCTCTTCAGGAGTATTATTCCGGTTCGATCTGTGTCCGCAATGGAGAGGCTTATTTATCACTCGTCGACAGTAATATCGGCAGCGCTCCGCCATCTGCTAAATGGACGTCGGTATTAACAGCTAAAAACGCTCTTGCAAATATAAGCGGTTTCCTGAAAAGCTCTAATAATCTCTCTGAAATAGCAACTGCTGGTCCCGCAGCTGTGGCTGCTGCTGTAGCTAACCTTGGCTTAACAGAGGCCGCTGCCGCCGCTGCTGATGCACTGAAAAAAAGCGCCAACCTTTCTGACTTAACCAATAAATCGTC
>NZ_QCZL01000040.1:0-21575 GCF_003634395.1 Yersinia sp. IP36721 | reverse complement strand
GGTCGGCGAGAGAGGATTCGAACCTCCGACCCACTGGTCCCAAACCAGTTGCGCTACCAAGCTGCGCTACTCGCCGAATCGGGGCGCATCTTACTGCTACGCTCCTGGGGCGTCAATCACTTTTTAACAACCCTGCGCCGAGTGTTGATAAAATCACCGGCGCTGACTAAAAAGTGACTTACCTCCCCCTTTTCTACCTCTTTGATCAGGCGTTGGCTTCAACCTGACGCGGTGACTGCGCGCGTAGGAATGGCAACAGGAACAACGCGGACATACAGGCAGCAATAGAGATAACCACGAAGAAGCCGTTCCAGTGCCACACTTCCATGATGCGTGCAATCGGGTAGCCAGATAATGCGGCCCCCAGATAGGCAAACAGACCAACAAACCCGGTAGCCGCACCGGCAGCGTCTTTATGGGAGCATTCTGCCGCCGCCATACCGATTAGCATCTGTGGCCCGAAAATGAAGAAACCAATCGCGAAGAAGCAACCTGCCTGAAGTACATAGCTGATGCCCGGCATAATCCACAGGGACGCCACGGACAGGAAGATACCGATAGAGAAAATCAGGTTCATTGGCCCACGGTTACCGCGGAACCATTTATCAGAACCCCAACCGGCGACCAGAGAACCGATAAAACCGCCGACTTCAAACAATGAAATTGCCGAGTTTGCGGTCATCAGGGAATAACCTTTTTCCTGAGTCAGATACAGGTTACCCCAGTCATTAATCGCGGTACGCACGATATAAACCAGCACATAAGATACCGCCAGCAGCCAGATGTATTTGTTCGTCAATACATAGCGTTTCACGATTTCTTTGTTGGTCAGACCCAGACCTTCAGATTCCTGTACCAGTTCCATGGCGTCATTACGCCATTTACCAACGCTCGGCAGCCCCATGGTGCTTGGCTTATCACGCAGACGCCAGCACATCAGCAAACCAATCACGACGCCAATAATGCCAGGAATGATCATGCCGTAACGCCAACTGAAATGCAGAGAAATACCGCCCACCAGCAGTGGGATTAAAGCACCACCAAAGTTATGAGAAGTATTCCAGATCGCCCACCAGCCGCCGCGCTCAGAGCGGGAGTACCAGCTAGTCAGAATTTTGGAACACGGCGGCCAGCCCCAGCCCTGAAAGAAGGCGTTTAAAATCCATAGCGCGCCAAATAGCAGCAGGGAAGAACTCATACCAAATAGAATATTAATTATCCCCGTCATAATCAGGCCGATACCCATAAAGTAGCGCGGGTTGGAACGGTCACTGATCATGCCGGAAATAAATTTGGAACAGCCGTAGGTGATATAAAATAGCGTGCCTAAAATGCCGACGTCAGACATGGTCAGGCCTAAATCGCTGAGCATTGCTGGCATGATGAAGTTGAAACTTTTGCGGGTGAAGTAAAAGGCGGCATAGCCAATGTACATCGTCCACATCAACTGAATACGCCAATATTTGTAGGTCGCATCAATTTCTTTTTGATCCGTTACCGGCGGCACGTTATCGCGGCTTTTAAAGAAAGACCACATGTTGAACCTCAGACATTAATAAAAGTGTGGTCATCATGGCGCGCGCGCGTAGGAAAGAAACGGGGTACATTCCCACCGGCACCGAGAGTATTTCCTAGTTTTGCTTAGTTAGCGAAGGAACTGTGGGCAGGATCACACTCAAACAGGTACCGTTATCCACCTGAAATTTGAAGTGCCCGCCCAGCGCGCTAACCCGCTCCTGCATCCCACGTAAACCGTAGCCAGGCGTGAACTTCTCCAGATTCACCCCTTTTCCGTTATCGCGAATAGTCAGATGCACCTGCTGCTTAACCTGCCGGGCATCGACCTCGATGCGACTGGCTTCGCCGTGGCGATAAGCGTTCGTCACGCCTTCCTGACAGATGCGATACAAGGTGATTTTCAGGGTTTCATCCAATTGCCCATCGCTCAGTTGCCATTGCAATACGCCAACCACAGATTCATCCTGCGGAATAAGTTCGCGCATCAGCGCCGCCACCGCCGCAGAAAGCGGTAAATTGTTCAGCGCTGCTGGCCACAGCTGCTTCAGAACATCATGAACGCCGTCATAAACCCGCAGCGCCAGAGTCTCAATCACGTCAGAACAACTCACTACCGGTGCCTGATCCGTCAAGCGCCGGATGATGGTCGCCTGAGTGCGAATGACCGTAATACTTTGCCCTACTTCATCGTGCAGCTCGCGCGCGACTTCCCGCCGGGTTCTTTCTTCGGCAATCACTAAGTCTCTGGCTAATCGGCGATTTTCACTCAGACGCGCAGAAAGTTGCTGATTCAGTTCCCGCTGACGTTGAATGCCCGCCCCCAACAATAAGCCAGTCAGACTTTGTGCCAACAGAGAAAGCAATAAATCCCGATGAGAATCAAGCTGGGCGGGTTCATTAACCATCAGCGCGACACCGTTTAGCAAGGTCGCCACTAATGCCCCCTGCCAGCCATAGCGATAGGACATAAACACAATGGGGATAGCCAGACAAAATGGTGCAAAACGCCTTAATTCCGCTTCGCTTACCTGATGTTGCAGCCAGATACTCAGAGCAAACAGCAGCAAATACCACACCAGATGGCGCAAACGCAGGTTAATAGGCTTGTGAATCAGCCCCGGCTCCAGCGGCAGCCAGATTTGTCGCGCCAGATAGTGCCACAGCAACAGGCAGGTGGGCGCTATGGTAAATCCTCCCGCCAGCCCCAAAAGTAGCGCCATCGCGCCCTGCGCGGTGGAAAGCTGCCATATCAATGCCTGAATCAACGCGGCGATAGCAACCACCGAACCTTGCATCAACGGCCACTGCCACTCGCTATCGCTCTGCTGGTGCCGCAATAGCCAAGGGGAGGCAAACACTGCCAGCAACGTGGTAAACAGCAATACGGGTAAGGCAGTCCACAGTAATATCAGGCTATCGAATTGATCTGCCAGCAACCATAACAGCAAAGTGTCGGCCAATAAGATTCCCGGCCAGTAACCGCGCGGGCTTTGCAGTAAAATGCCTAAACGCAGCCCGAAGGGGAAGAGCAATAATGCCTGTAATGGCTGTTCGACCAGCAGCGTCCCAATGCTCCACAGACAAAATGCAGCGGTGAAATAGATAAAAAACAACGCTAACAGCGTAATCAGGCGCTGCATCATAAATTCAAAACTCGCTTCGCTAATTCAACGTTATTACTGACACCTAATTTGGCGAACAGATTAGCCCGATGCACATGTACGGTTTTAGGGGATAAACCCAAAGATTCGGCAATTTCCCTCACTTCCATCCCCTGAGCCAGTAAAATAGCCACTTCTCGTTCACGGCGTGTCAGCGGATCGACCGCGACTTGCACCAGCCGCTGGGCAATTTCCGGCATCAGATAAACGCCACCGCCGCCCACGGTGCGTACCGCCGTAATCAGGTCATCCGGCTTGCAGCGCTTGGACAAAAAGCCCTTGGCACCGCGTTCTAGCGCCATTTCAACCAGCGCCGGACTGTCGTGCATCGACAGCATGATCACGCCGATACCGGAGGGAATGTCTTTCAACAAATCCAAACCGCTTTGATCTGGCATGGAAATATCACAAATACAAATATGCGGATTCAGCCCCGGCAAACCTGCGCGCGCCTGCTCTGCCGAACTAAATTCCCCAACCACCTGGATGTCGTCCTCCATGGATAACAGCTGCACAAAGCCCGATCGCACAATGTCATGATCGTCAATAAACGCCACGCGATAAGTCATGGAGGTCTCCAGTTACTGGGGGAAATATGGCGAGGAGTATACAACAAGCGATGCTCAACTGCGGAAGGAAACAGGATTAACGCCGGATAGCATAACTAGCCGGCGTGGATGATTAATTAGCGCGACGAATTTTCTTCTCTGGCGCATGACACCAGTTATTTTTCTGCGCAATTCCCCCGTCTGGCGAGGTATAACCCAGACAACCCAATATGGAATCAAACAGCTCTTCATGACGATGTTGGGTTCCCAGGCGTTGTTGGGCCTGTAAATTCTCAAACGCATTTTGGTGCTGCGGTTCCGCCAGGAATTTATCGGAAGCCCACACCAACAGAGGAACACGGAATTGCTCTACAGGAGCCATTTCACGAGGAGTACCGTGGAAATGAGCGTTGGCGGCAATGGATTCGCCATGATCGGCGGCGTAAAATACCAACGCTTTTTTATCTCTTACCTGATCGATAACGTTAGCAATGAAAGTATCCGTATATAACACGCTATTATCAAAGGCATTGACCAATTGCTGACGAGTACAGGAATCGTCTACGCCCATACATTCCGGCGTGTAGCGAGCGTAACTGCGGGGATAACGTTGAGAATATAAATAATGAGAACCTTTGGTATGTAATACCACCAGATGCTTTCCATCCGGATAGCGGCCCAGTGACTCTTTCAGTTCATCTACTAACAACATGTCATCCACCGGTTTGCCGTCGTTGCGTTTCTCAGAGGCAATGATTTCACGGAATGAGTAATTATCCGCATTGGCATTATTGTAGAACCACACTTCGCTTTGCATCGCGAACAGTTCAGAGCTGAAGCCCAGTGATTTCAGCACGGAGAAAATATTCTGTTCCTTCAAAGTACGCTGCGGGTTATCTGCCGCCCCGCCTTCCCGAACAAACATGCAGCGCAGAGAAAGTTTTGTCGAGGTATCGCAAGACGTCCCCTTGAAAGCCACCAAATTCTTTTCTTTACTCAGGCGCGGCGTGGTATCACGCGGATAGCCCAAAATTCCC
Organism: Yersinia sp. IP36721; assembly: GCF_003634395.1. NCBI lineage: Bacteria > Pseudomonadati > Pseudomonadota > Gammaproteobacteria > Enterobacterales > Yersiniaceae > Yersinia > Yersinia sp. IP36721. Next base: position 16,811 of record NZ_QCZL01000040.1, on the reverse strand, counting down.
ATATGATCCCAGCGGGTCGTTTCGCCAATAATAAAGACGACATAGGTTTGATCGATATCTGCGGGGGCAACATAGGTAAATTCTTTGGTGGGATCGAGTAACGTAGCTGCATCGTGGCTTTCGTCATATTGGGTGTAAGCATATAAACCCAAGGCAGCCAGCCAGTTAGACGGTAAGTAAGAGTGAGCCACCACGCCGCCATAACTCGGTAAATCTACCGTTTTTAGCTGTTCATCCAGTTTTTGCGCCTTATCCAGATAGCGTAAAGGCAACCAAACCAAAGCCACCGCGGCGACCAGTAATAACAATGGCTTAATACGCTGACCCGGCGTGCGACACTGCTCTAGCAACGTTAATCGCAAAGCGTTCTTCCAAATCAGCAGCAACGGTAAGACGCTGACCAACGCCATCCATAGAACGAAATGCAGACCAATGACCTCTTTCGAGAGGTCGATATCCGTCGTCATCACCGACACCACGATGCCGTAACCAATCACTACGTTGAAGAACGTCATGTAATAGCTGGCAGCAACGGAAATCAGCACTAACAGGCTGGCAGTAATGCGGTAAAACAAACGGCCACCCAGCGAAATCAGGCGCATCATAAAGAAGGTAAACAGAATAATAGCCACCACCTCAGTGACGGCGGAAAGCACCTTTATACCTTGAATACCCTGGGAAAATGAGTCGAATCTACGGTAAAAGACCGAAATATTCAGGAAAATACCAATATAGATAGCCAACAACAAAGACATGTTTTGCTGCGATAAAGACTTAACTCTGTCCATAAAAAATGGGATCCCGGGGGCAAACTATTTACAACTTGAATGTATCAGACAGTAATCATCACTGCTGGTTCCGTTTACAGGTGATAAGCACACTATTGATTTCACCAGCAATAAATATCTTATGGATTATCACGCGAGCAGACATGCGCCGGAACAAAGTTATGGCGAGAAAATCAGGAAAAAAACAGAGGAATGGCGAGAGAAAGGTAAATAAAAGAGGGGAATAGATAAATCACCCATAAAGGACATTTCGCCCTTTATGGATGCATAAAATCCAGACGAGCCTATTACTTCAGGTTCAGCGTCACGTCGATATTGCCGCGAGTGGCATTAGAGTAAGGGCACACAATGTGGGCTTTTTTCACCAACTCTTCCGCTACGCTGCGCTCAACGCCCGGCAGGCTGATATCCAGCTGGACTTCAATGCCGAAACCAGTAGGAATAGCGCCAATACCAACGGTTCCTTCGATTTGCGCATCATCAGGAATTTTCACTTTATCCTGAGCGGCGACAAACTTCAGCGCGCCAAGGAAGCAAGCAGAATAGCCAGCAGCAAACAGTTGCTCTGGGTTGGTGACTGCGCCGCCAGCGCCGCCCATTTCCTTTGGCACACCCAGTTTAACATCCAGTACGCCGTCAGAAGAGGTCGCACGGCCGTCACGGCCACCGGTAGCTTTGGCTTTCGCACGATAAACAACTTTCTCAATAGACATAATATTTTCCTTTTTAGGTAATCATTGGCCTAGTTTATGTTTCAAGAAATAACATTTAAATAAGTTACTATTAAATCGCACACTATTTAAATGGTTTTACAATAATAAGTGTAGAACAGATTGGAGCCATGTCATTGTGGCTCTCATCTATGGAAATCAGATTTCCTGCAACAACTTCTCTCGCAATGATTCAAGCTGTTGTTTTATATCTACTAATTTATCAAAATCACAGTCTGCAGCGCACATCACCGCTTCTGGAATACCCTGAGCCTGCTCGCGCAACGCACGACCTTGCTCGGTCAAACGGATGATCACCTGCCGCTCATCATTGGATGCGCGGGTGCGGATCAGCAGTTCTGCGTTTTCCATACGTTTTAACAATGGCGTGAGAGTCGCGGAATCCAAAAACAGCCGTTGTCCAATATCCGATACCGTCACTTCATCCCTTTCCCACAGCACCAGCATCACCAAATATTGCGGATAGGTCAGACCCAGCTTCCCCAACAGCTTACGATAAACTTTATGCAACGCCAGATTGGCGGAATACAGTGCAAAGCACATTTGCTGGTCAAGCAGTAACGGATTCTTCAACGTCAGGCGTCCAATTCAAAAACTATGGATTCAATATATATAGTGTGCGATGTAATCGCAAGCAATTTCAGCTCAAATAAAAAGCCCCCAGTAAATGGAGGCTTTCTGCGCTTACTTTACTTAGTTACTTAGCTGGCGCGTCTATTTTGGCATCAATGCGTTGCAGCATATACGGATAGAACGGATTTGATGAAATACGCATCAGAGAATCTAATCCCACTACCAGCACCGCTCGCTCCCCGCGCGCAGCAAAGGTGCCCAAGCTGATACCGTACTGATCCCGAGGTTCCGGATAGCGGCCATACAGCGAATCGCTCATTGGGAAAGGCAAAGCCACGTGAGACAGCGAGAAAATGTCCGGTGGATAAATCAATCCGGTCGGTACTGACGTTTCCGTGGTTTCACCGGCCAGAGTGGTTATGGCCAAAGTGTCGTTACTTTCCGGTGACACATTGGTAATTACCGTGGTGTTGTAGTTACGCGGCGGCGGCGGCAACAAACGAGCCAACGCGGTATAAGACGACGTGCGTAATAACGGGCCAAAGCTAGCGGCGCGGTTTAAATCAAACAGCACCACTTCACTGCCATTTTTTGGCAGGTGATTGTACAACGCGGTAACCACAGCGCGGGTACTAACGGTGGAATCCATCAGCGACTGGAAGGTCAGAATGGGCGGCAGACTTTCCAGTTTGTTATCTCGCGCATCGCGGGAAATCTGCTGTTGCAGCGCCGCCGTCAACAGGTAGGATTGTCGAGCCGCATTTACCGGGAACGAATTGTATTTAAACGGGTTAAACTCCGGCACTATGCCCAACCAGGACGCTTTTGCAAACGCGGGGAAAATAGCGGGCCAGCCAGCGATACCGGCAAAACGGGCAAAACTGGTGACGCCAATCATCGGTGAAATCAGGATCACTCGCTCAGGTTTCGCTAACTGCGGATCTTCCAGAGAATCCAACGCATACTTCATCGCCAGCGCGCCGCCGTTGGAAAAGCCCACAACATGCAGCGGCAACTCTTTTCCGCTCAATATCTTGGCTTCACGAACCGCCAAACGGGTAGCGGCCATCCAATCCTGCCAATCCACATCCGTCAACGCCGCAGGTACAGAACCATGAGCCGGCAAACGAATACCGACAGCCACGTAGCCTCGTTGACGATAATTTTCGGCAATATGACGTAGGCTGTATGGCGTATCGGTTAAACCGTGTAATAAAACCACAGCCCCTTTCGGCGTGCCTTCCGGATTCAATATATAAGAACGGTTCCAGTCATTGGCAAAATGCGGGGAATAAATAGGGCTACCGGAATAGTAACGGTTTAACGGCACCTCAACTCTGGGTTCCAGCTTGTCCGTCACATTAGCTTTAACTTCGGCAAAAACATTGTCTTCCGCTTTCAGATAATCCGCCCAGTTGGCTTTATCTATTTCTCCCGCCCGCATTTCATGGGGAACAAAGGTATGCCAAAGCTCAAGTTTAGGGCCTCTTTGCGTATCGTAAATTCGCACGGCCAATAGGGTAACGGCAATCACCACCACTACCAGTACAATTCGTTTAATCCACCGCGTAATAGCTCTGGTAGGCATGCGTCGCTACTCCCGACCTGTATTAGGAATCAATATAACATTGAGTTTATCACCATTCGGCAATCCCAGTATCTTAACCGGATTTCATTCGGCTAGAATAGAAGTTAACGTTGAATAAATAAGCAATTGATTAATTAAACGACTAAAACAACCTGCGCTATTTTCCACTAAGGTAAATAAAGACCCTAGTTAAAATTGAATCTCACAAATTCACTATATGGATAAAACATATGAATAGCCCTCAAACTGAGCCAACGACCAAATCAGGTAGCGGCTCGCGTCGTGATTATCTTCGCTTCCATCACACTCACGAGCATCTGTCCGGCCCCTTTGGCAACGGCTGGTTTGCGCTAAAAGCAGAGGCTTTCGCCCGATTTTTTGGCACTCCGCTTTTTCTGGGAGCACAAACGCTGATTGTTGTTCTGTGGATCGGTGCCAACGTTATGGGTTTCGCCAAATTTGATATCTATCCCTTTATCTTGCTGAATCTGGCGTTCAGCTTACAGGCCGCCTACGCTGCGCCGCTGATCCTGTTGGCTCAAACTCGTCAGGCTGAACGTGATAAAGCCAATGCCGAAGCTGACGCACAGCACCGGGAGGCGCTGGCTATCGCCAATGAGGAACGACAGAAAATGGCCGCGACCATGGCCGAACAAATGCTGGAATTATTGCGCCAAAATACCGAATTGACGAAGTTAACACATCAGCTGGCAGCGAAAATTAATGCGTCAACGGCGGGGAAATCAAAAGAGAGTTAAAACGAAAGTGAAGTAGTGAAGTAGTGAAGTAGTGAAGTAAAACAGGCTGCATCAAGCAGCCCGTTCATTCCTTTCCTCAACGTAGTTTAAGACTCGCTACGCTCTGTCAGGTCAACCGGTGTTGCCGACGCTTTTCGCGCCCAAATCCACCATGCCAGCGTCATTAATATGATCCAGCCTAATCCTACATACATCGCAATCCGAGTATCCGGGAAATAGCCCAACACCATAATAATAAAGCCCATAAACAGAATGGCCAGCATTGGTGCTACCGGCCAGAATGGCACCGGGAATGCCAGACGAGAGGCACTTTCCTTACTCATGGAGCGGCGCATGGCTACCTGCGAAATCAGGATCATCAGCCATACCCACACGGTGGCAAAAGTGGCGATAGAGGCAATAATCAGGAATACATTCTTCGGAATCAGATAGTTAAGAACCACACCGCACAGCAAAGCCACTGACATCACTAAAATCGTCATCCAGGGCACGCCATTACGCGTCAGGCGGCTAAAACATTTAGGTGCCAATCCTTCCTGAGACATACCAAACATCATACGCCCCGCGCCGTAAATATCGCTGTTGATCGCGGATATTGCGGCAGTGATCACCACCAAATTAAGGATATTTGCCGCAGAACTGATTCCCAGACTGCTGAAAATCTCAACAAAAGGGCTCCCATTCTGCCCAATGCTATTCCACGGATAAATCGCCATCAGCACTAATAACGTCAGAACGTAAAACAGCAAAATGCGCACCGGCACCGTGTTGATGGCCTTCGGAAGCACTTTTTCCGGATTCTTCGCTTCGCTGGCGGTAACCCCAATGATCTCAATACCACCAAAGGCAAACATCACGACGGCAAATGAAGCTATCACGCCACTGATGCCATTCGGCATAAAACCCTGATGCGACCACAAATTACTTAAGCCAGTGCTTTCATGCCCGGCACCAAAGCCAAACATCATAATGCCCAAACCTGCGGCGATCATGGCGATAATTGCGGTGACTTTCAGCAATGAAAGCCAAAATTCCATTTCGCCAAATACTTTAACACTGCACAAATTCAGCGCGCCGATAAAGAAGATAATGCTGAGCACCCACACCCACTGCGGCGCGTCTGGGAACCATAACCCCATATAGATACCGAACGCGGTAACGTCGGCCAGCGCCACGATGACCATCTCAAAAGTATAGGTCCAGCCGGTCAGAAAGCCTGCTAACGGCCCGAGGTAGCGACCGGCATAATGACCAAAAGAACCTGCCACCGGATCGTGCACCGCCATTTCACCCAACGCTCGCATCACCATGAAAACGGCTGCGCCACCAATTAAGTAAGCCAGTAACACCGCCGGGCCAGCCAGACGAATCGCCTCAGCCGAACCATAAAACAGCCCGGTACCAATGGCCGAACCTAACGCCATAAAGCGAATATGCCGCGCGCTAAGACCGCGTTTGAGCGTGGATGAATCATTTTTCATGGTGCATTCTCGCAATGTTTAAGCCCTTTCAGGCAGGGGTTCAGAGAGGGTGATACCAGTATTTGGAATCACCCATAAGATCTGTTTTTATTATTTTATGAAAGGCTTGGAAGCAATCCGGCAGGCATCAACGCATTTAAATGGCGCTGAGACAGCAGTTGACTGGCGGCTTCAATGTCGGGAGCGAAGAAGCGATCTTTATCATAATAGGCCACCTGTTCTCGGAGCAAATGGCGCGCAGATTCCAGCGTATCAGACGTTTTTAAGCCCTTACGTAGATCCAGCCCCTGACAGGCCGCCAGCCACTCAACCGCCAGAATCCCGCGCACATTTTCGGCCATTTCCCACAGGCGCTTACCGGCTCTCGGTGCCATAGAAACGTGGTCTTCCTGATTCGCAGAGGTCGGGATGCTATCCACGCTTGATGGAAAAGCCAGCCCTTTATTCTCACTGGTCAGCGCCGCGGCGGTCACCTGTGCAATCATAAAGCCGGAGTTAACGCCGCCGTTATCCACCAGGAACGGCGGTAACTGGGACATATGTTTATCCATCATTAACGAGATACGACGCTCAGACAAAGAACCTATCTCGGCCAGCGCCAGCGCCAAATTATCTGCCGCCATCGCCACCGGTTCCGCATGGAAGTTACCGCCAGATAGCACGTCGCCCTGTTCGGCAAAGACCAATGGGTTATCAGACACTGCGTTCGATTCAATCGCCAGAACTTCGGCAGCCTGACGCATTTGGGTCAGACACGCGCCCATAACCTGCGGCTGACAGCGCAGAGAATACGGGTCCTGCACTTTTTCGCAGTTTCTATGGGAATCAGAAACCTGGCTCTTTGTGCCGAGCAAGTGACGGTAAGCATGGGCGGCGTCAATTTGCCCTCTCTGACCACGTACCTCATGAATGCGAGCATCGAACGGACTACGCGAACCCAACGCCGCTTCAACCGTCAGACCGCCACATACCGTCGCGGCCGCATACAAATCTTCCGTTTCAAACAAGCCGCGCAGCGCATAAGCGGTAGAAACCTGAGTCCCATTGAGCAGCGCCAGCCCTTCTTTCGCCGCCAACGTCAGCGGTTTAAGACCGGCTTTTGCCAGCGCATCGGTGGCTGACAACCACGCCCCCTGATGACGAGCCTTGCCTTCACCCAACAACAGCAAACTCATATGCGCCAGAGGTGCCAAATCGCCTGAAGCGCCGACGGAACCTTTTAACGGAATATGGGGGTAAACCTCGGCATTAATCATCGCAATAAGCGCCTGAATCACTTCCAGACGAATACCGGAAAAACCGCGAGCCAGACTATTTACTTTCAAAACCATAATCAGGCGCACGATAGCGTCATCATTGGCTTCACCGACGCCAGCCGCGTGAGAGAGTACGATTGAGCGCTGTAAGTTTTCCAAATCTTCCGTCGCAATACGGGTTGAAGCTAGCAATCCAAAACCGGTGTTAATACCATAAGCGGTGCGTTTCTCGGCCAAAATGGCCTGCACGCAATCCACACTTTTCTGAATTGGCCCATAGGATTCATCATCCAGGATGATGCGTACCGGCTGCTGATAAATATGGCGCAGATCGGCCAGCGTCAACTGACCCGGACGCAGTGTCAGAGTTTTCATGCTTTTTTCCCTTGAGTGGCGGCAACCATCGGCAAGTTAAGCCCTTGTTGTTGCGCGCAATTGATCGCAATCTCGTATCCCGCATCGGCATGACGCATCACGCCGGTGGCCGGATCGTTATGAAGAACTCTGGCAATACGTTCTGCGGCCTCATCGCTTCCGTCGCATACAACGACCATGCCGGAATGCTGTGAGAAGCCCATGCCTACGCCGCCGCCGTGATGCAGAGAAACCCAGGTCGCGCCGCTGGCGGTGTTGAGTAATGCGTTAAGCAACGGCCAGTCAGAAACTGCATCGGAGCCGTCCTGCATCGCTTCAGTTTCCCGGTTCGGGCTGGCGACCGAGCCGGAATCCAGATGATCGCGGCCAATAACGATAGGGGCAGACAGCTCGCCACTGCGAACCATCTCATTGAAAGCCAGGCCTAATTTTGCCCGCTGACCTAAACCGACCCAGCAAATACGCGCCGGTAATCCTTGAAAACTAATACGTTCGCGCGCCATATCCAGCCAACGATGCAAATGCTCATCATCTGGAATCAGCTCTTTTACTTTGGCATCAGTTTTATAAATATCTTCCGCCTCTCCAGAGAGCGCAGCCCAGCGGAATGGCCCAATACCGCGACAGAATAATGGACGAATATAGGCAGGAACAAAGCCAGGGAAATCAAAAGCATTACTGACACCCATGTCTTTGGCCATTTGGCGTATATTGTTGCCGTAATCGAAAGTCGGGATACCCATTTTTTGGAAAGCCAGCATGGCTTCAACATGCTCGGCCATAGAGGTTTTAGCCGCGTTGACGACTAAAGTTGGTTCGCTTTGCGCGCGCTGACGGTACTCTTCCCAGCCCCAACCTTTCGGCAAATAACCATTAAGAGGGTCATGGGCGCTAGTTTGGTCAGTCACCATATCCGGGCGAACGCCACGGCGTACCAATTCCGGCAGAATTTCGGCGGCGTTACCGCACAAAGCAATAGAAACGGCTTCGCCAGCAGCGGTATATTTTTTGATTCGCGCTAACGCATCGTCTAAATCCGTTGCTTGCTCATCCACATAGCGCGTTTTTAAACGAAAATCGATGCGGCTTTGCTGGCACTCGATATTCAACGAGCAAGCGCCCGCCAGAGTGGCCGCCAGAGGCTGCGCGCCGCCCATCCCGCCTAAACCGGCGGTGAGAACCCAGCGCCCTTTTAGGCTACCGTTAAAATGTTGGCGGCCTGCTTCCACAAATGTCTCATAGGTGCCCTGTACGATGCCTTGACTACCGATATAGATCCAACTGCCTGCGGTCATCTGACCGTACATTGCCAGCCCTTTCGCATCCAGTTCGTTAAAGTGCTCCCAATTGGCCCAATGTGGCACCAGATTGGAATTGGCGATCAGCACTCGTGGCGCGTTGCTGTGAGTTTTAAACACACCAACGGGCTTACCGGACTGAATCAACAGCGTTTCGTCATCATTAAGCTGTTTCAGGCTTTCAACAATTTTGTCGTAACATTCCCAGTTACGAGCCGCTCGGCCAATTCCGCCATAAACCACTAATTCCTTAGGATTTTCAGCCACCTCAGGATCCAGGTTGTTCATTAGCATGCGCAGTGGCGCTTCGGTAAACCAGCTTTTGGCATTCAGTTGCGTACCACGCGGGGCGCGAATTTCACTATCACGAAATCTGTTTTCAGCAGTCACGGCAATTTCCTTCAACAGGGTTTCTGAGTGCCAATAGGCACTGCTCGCTTTGGATGTTTATTAACATATACTCGTACAGACAAGTATAAGCAAGCTAAGGAATAACAACTGACTTTTGAAGATAAATGACGGTGTGAAATTACAAAAACACTTTATAATCAATTAGTTATATTTGTATCAAAATTGATATATATCGGTTCAAAAGAATATTAGACGTGATATCACTAACAAAACCAGCATAAAATTGGTCTATTTTTGCGCACAGAATCACATATATTTCACACTTGGTTTACATAAATCACTACAACAATTAACGCAAATGATAATTATTCACGTTAAATGGCCATCCCATCGACAAGCTATTTAACATAATATTATTGGCAGTGAACAACCTTCGGCGGTAATTGGAATGACCATGATGCCATCGATTGTTGCGGATTTATGTCCAAAGAATGGCGCTGGCGAAGACCATCCGAATCGACCTTCAAAGCCTTATCTTGCTGGCTTTTCGGCCAGGGCTGCTGCATATTTTTTCTAGCAACATTGGCTATGGTATTTTCTCTTTGCGACAAGGTTCCGAGCAATCCGAGAAAACCCGGCGTTAAAGCGGCAGATTTCCCCTGATAGTGGTTAATCTGTGGCCCTTTATCACTCATGCTCAAAATCGCCTGAGCCGGACCAGCTAAAAAGTCTGATACATACTGCCACGCCAGCGCCTGCCGCTCATCGTAGCTCAGCCCTTTCCCATTCTGGTTCATTGGCTCCAATACCTGATCCTCCCACTGTTTCTGAACCCAGCATCCAGTACAGCGAATAGCATGAGCTAATAGAAAATCACCGTCGCTTTGATACAGCTTCCACACCGCCATTATTCCCAAATCCTGCGCATGATTACCGGCTCCTTTTTGCAGTTCGACATAACGTTGAAACAGCCGTTGCAGCGGATTACTCGTCGTTTCCTCCTGTTGCTGGAACAACCCTTCGGTCAAATTACGGCTATCCTGCGCAGTCTTGATACTTTCTTCAACCGCAAAACTTAATGCCTCTCGCCAAGCCTGCCATGCGCGGAGCGACACTTTGGTTGAAGCCGCTGCCGACCGAGGCTCCGGCATCAGCCACCGCTCGATACGCTGCTGCCATTGTTGCTTTATTTTGTGCAGATATCCCATGTTCGGTGATCGCGTAGTATATTGATCGAGAATGATTAAACGCCGGTGTTCTTGTAACCAAGGCTGGCTCTGCGCTTCGGAAATATCAGATAATTGCAGATTCATTTGTCTGGCAAATTCCATCGACGGACTACTACCCTGCCTGATACTTAACAAACGATCCTGCCACTCCTGCGCGCTCAATGGCGGAAAATCCTCATTAACCACGTTAAATAGAAGCTCTAGCCAGTTTTCCTGCCGAATAGATGGCCATTGCTGGCGAAAAGCGGTGAACGTTGTCAGTGCAATATCATCGCCAACCGCCTGTTCAACGGTTTCCAGCCAATCATTTACCTGCTGTACGCGGACTAACGTCCAAAGATCGGGAAAATCGTCCATAGACAAAGAATGGAGCCAGATGTTAACTGCAGGCTTTACCGAAGCATTAGATGCACTGGCCAGCAACCAGCGCCATTGGGGATCGCTTTCTACTAACCGAGCCAATAATTGCCGTAGCTGAGTTAACTCGCTTTTTTCCGGTTGTAATCGCCATTGAGCACGCTGCAAAGCTAATTGGATGTAAGGTAATAAAATAGGAGCGGCAACATCAGAAACTGGTTTTTTGACATAACGTAGCCGTTCAAAAGAATCGGCAAGATAATCGTGCTCGAAAAGGCTTTGTTTAACCAAAATATACTGAGCCAACGCCAGTATCATTTCACGCTGCCGTATTGGTGCTTCAGTGCGGAAGCGGTCATAATAGCGGCGAAATTCCTCTGTGATATTTCCCAAATCAGCAGGAGCGCTTTCCAATAGCGCTTTTTCAATAGTTCGATGCTGCCATTTCAATATGGGGATAAAAGGGAGATAACTCAGCGGCGAATCTTGCCAGCGCTCGTTGATCTGTAATTGAGTAACCAACGCATTTGGATCGAGGCTTTTTATTTTAAAAGTGATTAATGTCCAGCTCCGCCATCCCCAGAGAACCATTAATCCGAATAGCATGACTAATAATCCTATTCTGGCCTTTTTATGGCAAAATCCCCGCCATAGCGTAATAAAGATACGCAAAGCTAAAGACCGCTGAGCCCACATTCCCGCCCCGTGGAGGAGCGTTACTTTCTTAATCATAGGTCGAGCCTGTAAGCATCAAAAAAACTCAATCCACGAAATAACAGAGAAAAAAAGGAGTACAATAATAGATGCTGACCATCTCCTATTAATAACTCGATTTAATATCAACTTAATTATTGATTTTTTCCTGGAACACATCAGTTTATGGCTAATATCAACTAATTTGAGATAACAATACTCAGGCAAGCATTTTTCTTCATTGGCAATAGTTTTATCCAGGAAAATATCGTTGTCCTTGTTATATTTCCCATGAAATCCTAGCCGCAGGCAAAGTAAATAGACCATTCGAAGCTCATTTTCATTTTTATCAATTTTTTCTAGCTGGTTGAAAAAAACATCCCCACCGGTAGTGGTCTGAAATAATTGTGTTTGCAGCAAAATATCTTTCCATTGCTTAGCATAAGAGAGCGAGGAGGATAAAATAAACTCATCAAACCAAACCATGACAGCCAATAATGCCCGATCGCATTCAGAATCACTATAGCCCTGCGACTCCGCGGCTTTCGCCGCCCTTTCAAAAACCTCTGTGGTTTTTTCACGAACATACTGATAATTATGGTTAAAATCAGGCTGTTTTTCCAGAATCAAAGCGAAACGAAAAACATCTACATAACAGTCAATTAATGTCTTCATAATGCCACCGAGCACATAATCTCATTTTCCTGAGTTAATAGTGCGCTTAACAAATAAGGTATAATCCACTGCCTGTTAAAATACATGTTAATCCACTCCCTGCTTATCCTTGATTTATCCTGCTGAAAGCAGCCATAGCCAAATATCTCATAACGCAACGGGACTTATCTGATAGATTCACAAATAATATTAAAAGAGTACATCATTGCTAGATATTCGACAGATTAATTATCATTAAAATACATGTAAAAACATTAAGAACCGATTTAATACTTAATTATTTAACAAACTGAGCCGTAGCATAAAAAACTCATTACTCATTACTCATTACTCATTACTCATTACTCATTACTCATTACTCATTACTCATTACTCATTACTCATTACTCATTACTCATTACTCATTACTCATTATGAAGGTATGGCAACGTAACTCTTACAAAAAAAGGTTATTTAATTCATTAAGCGTGCCACTTTTAATTATTATATAGAACAATAATTTAATTTCTTTCTAACCGCTAAACCTCCAATTTATAGCTGAATCCTACTTACCGGATTAGACAGCGACCCGAATTGCTCCTGCCAGAAGAAAACAGAGAATGTGTTTTGGACGATTTTTTTGGATGGGTATTTGTAACTAAAAAATCACCATGAAATTCTATACACATTTGTGGCAGATTTAAGGGGGGCGCGGAACATCACAGACGTGAAGTGACAGTATCATAATGATATATGATGGTTTTCTAGACTGTTTTGGAGGTAACGGGAGAAATTGTGGCGATGGCGGGAATGTAGGTGTAGCGAGCGCTACGAGAATACGCTGGGTACATGACGGGCCAATCCATATTGGTTAACAGACGGTCACGGCGAATGGTATTCACCGCACCAAAGCGGAATCGAGCTGGGTCATATTTCTTATCCTTCAGTGAATTACCTAACAAGCTCAAGGCGCAGCAATGCGCGTATCGTCTAGAATCACTGCAGTAATATGTGTATGAAATTTGATTGAATGCCAAAAAAACGTCTTTTCATTGAGGAGATTAGCCTAGGCAGTTGTATAAGTGGCTTCACTTCTCTCATGATTCAGTGAACCAACTTGTTTCCTACCTCAATATAGTGATTGATTTGCTTAGCCAACATCCCCAAGGAACGAAACATGTTACGAGGTTTTGAAAAAAAGAAACGCTGAAAAGTTTAGATCGCGTACGCCAGTGCTACGAATCACAAGTTGAAGCCACCCAAACAGAGGTTAACAATCTCAATCTGCTACGTCAGAAATGCAGCAAGACCTTAATGGCTCATATTAAAATCTGTGTTAACGATCTGACAAATATGCCAAAAACATTCCACAAGTCATGGAATGAATTCAAATAGGCAATCTCTATATTCGACAATACTGAGGAAAAAATCGAAACCGAATATCGTAACACCCATATTGAACCAGAAAGAGTTAGATATTAATATTTGAACTCATCATGCACCAGCCTTCAAAGACTCTATTCTATTAATTAGTAATTCAATATCATCATAGATGAATTTAGAATAGAATATCCTTCTGGGATAATTCTTCAATTCTGCATGAGCCACGTTCTCAACTGGAGATGATATTTGCCACAAGATATTACCCTCACCAGACTCATCCCTGAAAGAAAAAACAGTGAAATCATCAAGAAAAGCACCAAAACTTACAGAGTAGCTTCTCGCTAAATCACTTAAATCGTTCTTTTCATCGTCATAAAAATCATCATCGGATATACACAACGCTTCATTTAACTTACAAAATATCGCCTCTTGAGATTCACCCCCAAAAATAGGTTGTAACCTTTCCTTTTTCATTATATCCATAAGACCGCCAACCAAGTAACCATCAAGATATATTAACTCTGACAATGCGCCTAAACTATTACCCTCAAACCATAATCTGGCATACCCCATAAATAATTTTGAATCAGAAATGTCATATTCAATTCCAACAGTCGATTTTGTTCCTATCATATTAGGCATACTCAACATCCCTTCATATTTCTTGCGTACTTAGGTACGTTTTTCTTATCTATGGCACGAGGGTTTCCGCGTATATCTACACCATCGGTTGAACCATTCCAATGGAAGGCACCTGAACCATCAGCAGCACTACTTTGGAACCTATGCCAATTAGCTTTCTTCCCCTCACCTACTTTTGTCCAACTTGTTTTAGGATCATTAGGATCTAGCTGGCTTTGTCTAAACAGCTCCTCATGATTCGAAGGCAATACACTTTTCGATGAATTTTGCCCAGAATAAACGGGACGGCTACAGCGATGGTCAGCCGGTGGATATTCCGCATGGGCGATGGGTGGATTTGCGGTTGGAGATGCCAGTGGGTGAAATCGAGGGTTCAGAATAGGCTCATATGATACGTAAAGGGCAACTTCAGCACCCTGCCGGAGAGCATCTATCACCGGCAGAACAATTTTATTTGTTGGCCGCCTAAAAAACAGGCAACACAATTTTTGCCGACACAGCAATGTTAATGCGACACAACCTTTTCATTGTCAGTTAATGTGAGCTCAAATTTGCGCTGATTGCGAGCCCGACCGTTTTCGATTGCAAGCCGTTACACCTAAGCATGATTCTTGGCTTCTTATCCCACCCCCAAAACTCGCTAGTCGCCATTGAATAAACCAATATATTTTAGCCCATTATACTGATCTTTAATTGGTCGTTTTATCACTAAGTTGGGATCTTGATACCAAAATATTGCATTAGCTTTTTTAATACCCAAATTATCACATTCACTTTTTACTAATGATAATTCATCCTGATCAACAGCAGCATCGAGTAGTATCTCATCTAAAGACACTTCTTGCTTATGTCTAGGTATCATGCCAATGAAGTCATCATCATACCATTGGATGCCGATGTCTTTGCAAAACGCACACTGCCTATAATTAGGGTTATTAAAGTCTCCCTCAACAGAATAATCCAACTCAAAGTATTCCATGTATTCCTCTTCTGAGGAGAAATTAGTTCCAATCCAAATGTGTACTTTATTTTCCATATTTAACACCTGCTTAGTTTCATGTGACCTTTATGATGTCTAGCTATTATCTTCTTAGCATCAGCTTTAGACGTTGCACCTTCTAAATCAGCAATTAACTTATTATGGAAATGTCTACCAGACCGGCTACCATGGTGCCCTCCATCCGGCACAGGAAGTCCTTTAGAATCAGTTACATTAGTGAATGTGATTCTATCCGTGTTTACAGCGTATTTTTTTAACTCCTCAGCGCTAAAACCTAACTCTTTGGCTTTAGCTGCTAACGAAACAGGGAATAATTCATGTTTTCCGCCGCTTCCCCTTAAGGCCGATGATACTGACGCTTTATTGTCTATAACATCTTGAACTGAATCAGCATTAAACCATTCGTTAAACTTACCTAATCCCCAAGGAGTCAACCCCGCGGATCCGTTCAAGTTAACAGAGCATTCACATACTTATAAATTCATTTCGTCCGCGAACAAGATAATGATTCGGGCGAAGCAGAGGGAATAGAAGACCGCTGTTCGAGATGCGAACTAATGTCAATATCACCATGATTTCATATCATTTATAGAGCTAACTTCTAAAAATTCGATACCATAATTCAATGCGCAATTCTTTAAAGAAGATACTAGTTCTCTATCAAACAATATAAAACTGTCCCCTGCTTCTGGCATGTAATGGTGATATATAAAAAAACCACAACCAAAACTTATTATTTTTTTTATAACATCACTTTCGTATCCATGATTGTTGGATAGATTTGAAATCAGAGGCTTTGCAGGTGGCGGGTCTAAACTAAGCGATTTTCTCATTTTTATTTCATTTTTCTTTTCAATTATTTGATATTTATCTAATTCCACACTTAAGTGCTCAATTTTTTCATTACTACCATATAGATAAGCACCTTTATTTTTGACATTTCCCACACTAATTAATTTCACATTTGTTGAATTATCTGCATTTTTATAGAAATACATATTAGGGAATGTATCATTAATGATTTTCAAAGAAGTACTAGTAGTAAATCCATAAGGCCCGTAGTTATTGATATCAACATCATATTGATAACACAAGCAATAAGCTATTGAGTCAAGATCAGAGCTTATTACTCTATTCCAATCAGGAACCGGAAATTTTATTAATCGCTCTTTGATTACCATGTAAATATAACCTCTTCGCCTTTAGTGTTAATTGAATGAATATGTCCGGAGTCATGGTGTTTAGGTATATTTGGCATGCCAGCGTCAGGATGTCCATCGGGATGTTCAAACCATTGGTTTTTTCCATTAGGATTCCGGCGACCTAATTTTTGAGCACCATCAGCTTTCATCTTTCCCCATTTATCCCCACGGCTAGTTGGATTTAAATCATTCAAGCTAATGTCTTGACCGCCGCGAGAAACCCTCGGAACTTGTGCATGATTTTGAGCTTGCCTTAAAGCATCATTTCGACTTTTAGCCTTTATGACTCTACAACTTGCCAAGCCCCAAGGGTCGATCCAACTCAGCGGATTCGGCGCATACTGATATAAATTCAGTCCGCCCAGTAACCCGATCGGGTCAGGCGTGATAAACCGACCGACTTCCGGTGCATAATAGCGGTAAGTATTGTAGTGTAACCCGGTTTCTTCATC
>NZ_QCZL01000039.1:0-21888 GCF_003634395.1 Yersinia sp. IP36721 | reverse complement strand
CCCGGTCAGTGGAGGCGCATTATAGGGAGTTCCTGACAGGCTGCAACCCCTAATTTCAAATAATTTTCCAACCGGCTATAAATACATCAAAAATGGCATTTCTGGGTAAAAAGAAAGCAAAAAGGGGCGATAAATCGCCCCTTTCCATTTCACTATGACTGTTTGGCCACGATATGCCCGTCTTCAACATCCAATATCACAGGGATACCCGGTAATAACTTGCCGGAAAGTATCTGCTGCGCCAGCGGGTTTTCAATTTCCTGCTGGATGGCACGTTTCAACGGCCGCGCCCCGTATACAGGATCGAACCCAGCTTCACCCAAGAACTCCAAGGCAGGTTCGGTAATAGTAACTTCGTAGCCACGTTCTTCCAGACGTTTGTACAAACGCTCCAATTGAATCTTGGCAATCGAAGCCAATTGCCCCCGCCCCAACGGATGGAAGACGACGACTTCATCTATACGGTTAATGAATTCAGGACGGAAGTGATGGCTGACCACTTCCATAACCATGTTTTTCATTTCCGTATAGCTTCTTTCACCGAAGCGTTCCTGAATTAAATCAGACCCCAGGTTAGACGTCATGATGACGACGGTATTACGGAAGTCTACCGTTCTACCTTGGCCATCGGTCAGGCGGCCATCATCCAATACCTGCAATAGGATGTTGAACACATCTGGATGCGCTTTCTCGACTTCATCCAGCAGAATCACTGAATAAGGACGACGACGTACCGCTTCGGTGAGATACCCCCCCTCTTCATAACCGACGTAGCCCGGAGGCGCACCAACCAAACGAGATACGGAATGTTTCTCCATAAACTCGGACATATCGATACGAACCATAGCGTCGTCGCTGTCGAACAGGAAAGTCGCCAGAGCTTTACACAATTCGGTTTTACCTACCCCGGTTGGGCCGAGGAATAGGAATGAACCGATCGGACGGTTAGGATCTGACAAACCGGCACGGCTACGACGAATTGCGTTAGAAACGGCTTCAACCGCTTCGTTCTGGCCAATAACCCGCTGATGCAGGTCTTGTTCCATACGCAGCAGCTTGTCGCGCTCGCTTTCCAGCATCCGCGCCACCGGAATCCCGGTCCAGCGCGCCAGCACGTCGGCAATTTCCGTTTCAGTTACGCGGTTACGCAGCAACTTCATGGTCTTGCCTTCGGCCTGAGTAGCGGCAGCCAGCTGTTTCTCCAGTTCTGGAATTTTACCGTATTGCAATTCGGACATCTTACCAAGATCGCCAACGCGACGAGCCTGCTCCAGACTAATTTTGGCCTGCTCCAGTTCGGTTTTAATATTCTGAGTACCGGTTAAAGAGGCTTTTTCGGCTTTCCACTCTTCTTCCAACTCTGAATATTCGCGTTCTTTTTGCTCTAATTCAGCATTGAGCATTTCCAAACGTTTCTTACTGGCGTCGTCAGACTCTTTATTCAGCGCCTGCTGTTCCAGTTTCAACTGGATAATCCGACGTTCCAGACGATCCAGAGATTCCGGTTTGGAGTCCATCTGCATACGCAGGCTAGAACCGGCCTCATCGATAAGGTCGATGGCTTTATCTGGCAACTGACGGTCGGCAATATAACGGTGCGATAAGGTCGCAGCCGCCACAATCGCCGGGTCAGTAATTTGCACATGATGGTGCAATTCATAACGCTCTTTCAGCCCACGCAAGATGGCAATGGTGTCTTCTACCGTCGGTTCTGCTACAAATACTTTCTGGAATCGACGCTCTAACGCCGCATCCTTTTCTATATACTGACGATATTCATCCAGCGTAGTAGCACCTACGCAGTGCAATTCACCACGAGCCAACGCAGGTTTCAGCATGTTGCCTGCATCCATTGCACCGTCGCCTTTACCTGCGCCGACCATGGTGTGCAACTCGTCAATAAACAGAATGACGCTACCTTCCTGCTTGGCCAGGTCGTTCAATACGCCTTTTAGCCGTTCTTCAAACTCACCGCGATACTTAGCACCGGCAATCAACGCGCCCATATCTAATGAAAGCACGCGTTTGTGTTTCAAACCTTCCGGCACTTCACCGTTGACAATTCGCTGAGCCAAACCTTCCACAATGGCGGTTTTACCCACCCCTGGCTCACCAATCAGTACCGGGTTGTTCTTGGTACGACGCTGTAATACCTGAATGGTGCGACGAATTTCTTCATCACGGCCAATAACCGGATCGAGTTTGCCGGACTCCGCGCGCTCGGTCAGGTCAATGGTGTATTTTTTCAATGCCTGGCGCTGATCTTCCGCACCGGCGTCATCAACGGTTTCTCCACCACGCATTTGTTCGATTGCCTTGCTGATTTTATCGGTTGTTGCACCTGCGGCTTTCAATAGATCGGTCAACGAACCGCGATCTTCGAGCACCGCCAGAACAAATAATTCTGAAGAAATAAATTTATCTGCGCGCTTTTGCGCCAGTTTGTCGCAAAGATTGAGTACCCGCACTAATTCGTGGGATGGCTGAACATCGCCGCCGGTACCTTCAACCTGCGGCAAGCGTCCCAAAGCCTGATCGATTTCCGTGCGCAAACGCGCAACATCGATACCGGCAGAGGTTAACAATGGGCGAACCGTGCCCCCATCCTGAGTGAGCAAAGCGCTCATCAAATGTAACGGTTCAATAAACTGGTTGTCGCGCCCAAGGGCTAAAGACTGGGCATCGGCGAGGGCAAGCTGGAATTTACTGGTAAGACGATCCAGACGCATAACACCTCCAATACTGGTCAAAATTGCTACTGGAGATTAGATGAGGTCATCCCTCAGCTTTTCAAGGTTATTTTAGCCAATATATTTGAGTTTTGTGGTATGCGTCATTGGATCGTCCTAATTCAATAGGTTAGATCAACCAGATTAAACTTGCCAAGCGGCCGGTGATTCCTTCGCGTCGATAAGAGAAAAATTGTTGCTCATCACTCACTGTACAAAGGTCGCCACCGTACACTTCGTGGATACCCGCTGACGCCAGCCGCTGGCGGGCTAGCAGGTAAATATCTGCCAGATATTTGTCACCAAACGGAGTAAACGCCAGCGCAGCTTGGGGGTCTGCGCTAACGAATACCTGTTTTACTTCTGCTCCCACTTCAAATTGCCGAGGCCCAATCGCCGGGCCTAACCAGGCAATAATAGAAGAAGGTTTTGCGCTGAATTCTGCCAAAGTCTGTTCAAGAACGCCGGCACATAAGCCACGCCAGCCGGCATGAGCCGCCGCAACTTCGTCTCCCGTCAGCGAACAGAACAAGACCGGCAGACAGTCGGCAGTCATCACCGCGCAAACCTGCCCAGGCACGTTGCTGTATACCGCATCGGCCTGGATATCCGCGATGGGCTCGCCGTTCAGGCGTAAAACTCGCGTGCCATGCACCTGTTCCAGCCATTGCGGAGCCTGTGGCAGCGCCGCCAGCGTAATTAATTGCTGGCGATTCTGCTCCACATCCGCCGGGTTATCGCCTACGTGCGCCCCTAAATTCAGAGAATCATAAGGCGGCACGCTAACACCACCGCTGCGGGTGGTGCTGCACGACTTAACGCTGGCTGGCTGTGGCCATTGCGGCAGAATCAGCGGCTTCATTACCAATCCATCTGATCTTTAAATTCTAAAGTATCGGCTTTCAAAGCGGTGATCAGCTCAATCATGTCTTCCGGCAGAGCGGCATGCCATTCCATCTGAACGCCACTGATTGGATGATACAAACGCAGCATGGTGGCATGCAGTGCCTGACGATCGAAACCACGCAGCACGGCAATGAAATTATCCGATGCGCCTCTTGGCGGACGCGGACGGCCACCGTAAAGCTGATCGCCCACCAGCGGATGGTTAATATGCGACATATGCACGCGGATCTGGTGAGTACGGCCCGTTTCCAGACGCAGACGCAAGCGAGTATGCGCGCGGAAATGTTCCATAATGCGGTAATGAGTCACCGCAGGTTTACCCATAGGGTGAACCGCCATGTGAGTGCGTTTGGTCGAGTGACGAGAAATCGGCTCATCAACCAGACCGCCCGCCGTCATTTTACCAATGGCAACGGCTTCGTATTCACGAGTGATTTCGCGCGCCTGAAGCGCTTCAACCAAACGAGTCTGAGCCGGGACGGTTTTCGCCACGACCATCAAACCTGTGGTGTCTTTATCCAGACGATGAACGATGCCAGCGCGGGGAACATCCACGATTTCAGGGTAATAATGCAATAACGCATTTAATACCGTGCCATCAGGATTACCTGCACCGGGGTGTACCACCAAGCCGCGCGGTTTGTTGATAACCAGAATATCGCTATCTTCGTACACGATATCCAATGGGATTTCCTGCGGCTCCCAGCGGGCTTCTTCTTCTATTTGAGCGTCAATCGCGACGATCTCGCCACCCAACACTTTTTCTTTTGGCTTATTAATTGTCTTACCATCGACCGAGACCCTATCATCCAAAATCCACTCTTTTATGCGAGATCGTGAATAATCAGGGAACAATTCGGCCAAAGCCTGATCTAAACGTTGACCGAGTTGAGATTCGGCCACCGTTGCGCTGAGTTGTACTTGTTGTGCCATATGCAGCTTCTTCGTTAACGTTGGGTTTTGACGGCGATGCCGTTTAATATAATGTGCTATTGTATCTAGATCTTTGTCGGGAGCTTAACGGACAGTCTCCCGGAATAACACTTCGAGGATAATCAAAACGTCATGACGCGTATGAAATATCTGGTGGCTGCCGCCACGTTGAGCCTGGTGCTGACCGGTTGCTCCAGTAACAAGGACGTGGTTCCCGACAACCCGCCTTCTGAGCTCTATGCTACCGCGCAGCAAAAACTGCAGGACGGTAACTTTAAGGGAGCTATTACGCAACTAGAAGCGTTAGATAATCGCTATCCTTTCGGGCCTTACTCCCAGCAAGTGCAGTTGGATTTGATTTATGCTTATTATAAATCTGCCGATTTGCCGCTGGCTCAGGCCTCGATCGATCGCTTTATGCGCCTCAATCCCACACATCCTAACATTGATTACGTATTATATATGCGTGGTCTGACTGACATGGCTCTGGATGACAGTGCATTACAAGGCTTCTTCGGGATTGACCGTTCAGACCGCGACCCTCAGCATGCAAGAGCTGCTTTCCGCGATTTTAACCAGTTAATTCAAAGCTATCCGAACAGTCAGTATGCTACGGATGCCCAAAAACGCCTGGTGTTCTTGAAAGATCGACTGGCCAAGCATGAACTGGCCGTTGCTAAATACTACACTAAGCGCGGTGCTTACGTTGCGGTAATTAACCGTGTTGAGCAAATGATGCGCAATTACCCAGACACCAAAGCGACTCGCGATGCACTGCCGTTAATGGAAAATGCCTACAAGCAAATTCAGTTGAATGCGCAGGCAGATAAAGTCAGTAAAGTGATTGCAGCCAACCCTGCATAGTGGGATGGCTACACTGGCGTGAGCCAATGAGACAAAACAACGGTAGCTTCGGCTGCCGTTTTTGTTTCTGTTAGTCGCAAAATTGAACGCCCTCCTTTCCTTAATCTGTAAAACGTACTTTCTCCCGGTTCCCAATATAGGGAAACCTGCGCGGCAATTTGAGTCACGGGTAGCATACAAAACCCGACCCGCTCTGGATCTGAAAGGTTAAGGGGGGACTAAGCCATTGAGGGAGAGGGGTAAAAGCAGAATTTCGGCTCCAATATCGCTGGCCGATCTTATCGATATTGCGACATTTTTTCCGATGATTCAAGCTCTTAAATCACTTTCCTAATACTGGCTCACAGTTCAGGTCGCCTTTGCAAAAAGTGACAAGAAAATGTGATTTAGATCATTCTATTTACCGAAAAGAGAGGTATGCTGAAGTTATCCAAGACGGAGAAGACAACGAGGTAAGCCATATGACCGCAGTCAATATTACTAGCAAACAAATGGATATCACCCCTGCAATTCGTAAGCATGTTGAAGACCGTCTAACCAAACTGGATAAGTGGCAAGCTCAGCTAATAAATCCGCATATCGTGCTGTCTAAAGACCCTGAAGGATTTGTTGTTGATGCGACCATAGGTACGCCAAACGGCCCTCTGGTAGCCAGTGCCAAGCACGATGATATGTATGCCGCAATCAACGAGCTGATCGCGAAATTAGAACGACAACTAAACAAAGTTCAGCACAAAGGTGAGGCAAAACGTACCGCCGCTAGTATCAAAAATGTCAATCTGATAGAGGAGCCTGAGCAAGAAGAGTAACGGGTTAACCATCTTATTGAGGATCTAACGCGCCTTCGGGCGCGTTTTTTATTGACGCCATAACTGGCGGCAGTTAAGTTAACTCCATTCGCGACTATTAGGCCATCAACCATCACATGAGCTACAAACCGTTTTTCTTCGCATTCTTTTTTACCTTCCCCTGATTGGGAGGCGTTTCGTCGTGTGATAAAGAATGCGAAGACGAACAAACAAGCCTCCCAACCGGGAGGCTTTTTTTATGCATAAATCATTTGGCAAAAATAATAAGGCTGACCCTATGACAGACAATCCGTTACTGGTGCTACGAGAACGTATCAGCGCTTTAGACTTAAAGCTGTTGGCGTTACTGGCAGAACGCCGCGAGTTGGCAATCGAAGTGGCTCGAGCCAAGCAACACAGCCATCGTCCGATCCGTGATAAAGAACGTGAGAAGGATTTACTGCAGGCTTTGATTACTGCTGCTAAACCTTACGATCTCGACGGATTTTATATCACCCGTCTGTTCCAGCTGATTATTGAAGACTCAGTATTGACCCAACAGACATTGCTGCAACACCAGTTGAACCAAACTACCGCTCATTCAGCGCGCATCGCATTTCTTGGCCCAAAAGGTTCTTACTCTCATTTGGCCGCACGTCAATACGCCGCCCGTCATTTTGATAACCTGATCGAATGCGGCTGCCTGAAATTCCAGGATATCTTTACTCAAGTAGAAACCGGTCAGGCGGATTACGCGATTTTACCGATCGAAAACACCAGTTCAGGCTCTATCAATGATGTTTACGATCTGCTGCAACATACTAGCCTGTCGATAGTCGGAGAATTAACCAACCCGATCGAGCACTGCATTCTGACGGCTGCGGAGACCGATTTAAGTCAGATTGAAACGGTTTACAGCCACCCGCAGCCTTTCCAACAATGTAGTCAGTTCATTAACCGTTTCCCGCACTGGAAAATCGAATATTGCGAAAGCACCGCCGCCGCAATGGAAAAAGTCGCACAGCTAAATTCCCCAAAAGCCGCCGCATTGGGCAGCGAAGCCGGTGGCGCGCTCTATGGTTTGCAGGTACTGGAATACTATTTGGCAAATCAGCAGCAAAACATCACTCGTTTCATCGTGCTGGCGCGTAAAGCTATTGATGTTTCTGAGCAGATTCCAGCTAAAACTACGCTGATTATGGCTACTGGCCAACAATCAGGGGCGTTAGTAGAAGCTCTTCTGGTCTTGAAAGAACATGGCATCATTATGACCAAGCTAGAATCTCGGCCAATCAACGGGAATCCGTGGGAAGAAATGTTTTATATTGATGTGCAGGCTAACCTGCGTTCCGAAGCGATGCAAAAGGCGCTCAGCGATTTGACGCTGCTAACCCGTTCACTAAAAGTGTTGGGCTGCTATCCGAGTGAAAACGTGGTGCCGGTTAACCCAAGTTAATCGCCGATCGCTACCTATTTTTGCTCATAAAAAAAGTCATCCCGATCGTCTGGGATGACTTTTTTACTGGCTAACAGCATAAATATTAATGATTACTGCCGATTGTCATTTGCTTGGCGCAGCAAAGAGCGACTTTCCAGCAGGAAGCGTTCAGCATAATCACCGAACCAATGTTCCACCTTCTGGAAGCTGGAAACAAACCCCTGCTTGTCACTCTGTTCTAATAGCTTAATCGCATCACCAAACCGCTGGTAGTAACGTTTAATCAGCGCCAGGTTATCTTCCGACGACATAATAATATCTGCGTACAACTGCGGATCCTGAGCAAACAGTCGCCCGACCATCGCCAGCTCCAACCGGTAAATCGGCGAGGACAGAGCCAAAAGCTGTTCAAGCTGAACATTTTCTTCCGCCAAATGCAGACCATAGGCAAAAGTGGCAAAGTGGCGTAGCGCCTGGATAAAGGCCATATTCTGGTCATGTTCAACCGCGCTGATACGATGCAGCCGCGCGCCCCATACCTGCAACTGTTCCAATAACCATTGGTAAGCTTCAGGCTGACGACCATCACAATACACCACGACCTGCTTCGCCAGACTCCCCACATCCGGACCAAACATCGGATGCAGACCAACAACCGGCCCTTCATGCGCTGCCAGCATCGATTGCAGTGGACGATTCTTCACCGATGCCAAATCCAGCAAAATGCAGTCTGTCGGTAGCTTAGGTAAGCTAGCAATCACTTCTTCTGTTGCATGGATAGGTACGCTGACGATCACCATTCCTGCATCGGCCAGAATCGATTCCGCCTGCGGCCAGTCTTCCTGCTCCAGCGTTTTTACCTGATAGCCCGAAAGCATTAACATCCGACCGAATAACTGCCCCATCTGCCCTTTACCACCGATAATCACGACGGGGCGCAGCTGTGGGTTCAGGGTTTTAAAGCCTTTGTCATTCTCGCTGGCATATGACTCACGCATCACCCGGCGTAAAACATCTTCAATCAAATCGGGGGGAACGCCCAGCGCCTCGGCCTCTTTGCGGCGTGACGCCAGCATGGCAGACTCACGATCCGGCACATAAATCGGCAAACCAAAGCGGCTTTTGACTTCGCCCACCTCAGCCACCAGACTCAGGCGTTTCGCCAGCAAGTCCAGCAACGCTTTATCCACTTCATCAATTTGATCGCGCAATGCGGTCAATTCAGCCACCATAACGACTATTCCTCTACAGTCCGCGCCGCCAGCGCCGGGCTTAATTCTTTATGCATCGAACGTAACAGAGTTTCCGTTGTTTCCCAGTTAATGCAGGCATCGGTCACGGAAACACCGTAATGCATCGTTTCCCGCGGTTGCTCAGATGACTGGTTCCCCTCATGCAGATGACTTTCCAGCATCACACCGATAATCGAACGATTACCTGCTTTGATCTGCTCAACAACCGATTCAGCTACTGCGGTCTGGCGACGGAAATCTTTATTCGAATTACCATGGCTGCAATCTATCATCAAGGATGGAGTGAGTCCCGCGTCCTGCATCTGTTTTTCACACTGCGCCACATCTTGCGCACTGTAGTTAGGCGTTTTACCGCCGCGCAGAATCACATGACCGTCCGGGTTGCCCTGAGTTTGCAACAAGCACACCTGCCCAGACTGATTAATGCCAACAAAACGATGTGGCATAGATGCGGCGCGCATCGCATTAATCGCCGTACCTAAGCTGCCGTCAGTTCCGTTTTTAAAACCTACAGGCATAGATAGGCCAGATGCCATTTCACGGTGAGTCTGGGATTCCGTGGTACGGGCACCAATGGCCGACCAACTGAACAGATCGCCGAGGTATTGCGGGCTATTTGGGTCAAGTGCTTCGGTCGCCAATGGCAATCCCATACCCACTAAATCCAGCAACAGGCGTCGAGCAATATGCAGGCCTGCTTCCATATCAAAAGAACCATCCATGTACGGATCGTTGATCAAACCTTTCCAACCTACGGTAGTTCTTGGTTTTTCAAAATAAACGCGCATAACGATGTACAGGCTATCGCTCAATTCAGCAGAGAGGAGTTTCAGACGACGAGCATAATCCAACGCAGCATCCACATCGTGAATGGAACAAGGACCGCAAACCACTAACAAACGCGGGTCGCGCCCCTGAACGATATCAGCAATGGTTTTGCGCGCCGAAGCAATTGCATATTGATCATTTTCACTCAACGGGAACCGATTCTTCAGTTCTTCCGGCGTAATCAGTATTTGTTCAGCACTGATATGAACGTTATTGAGCGCATCTTTTTGCATGATCATATTTCCTACCTACCTCTGTTAAGCGAGTATCGTTTCATGTGCGGTGTCGTTTCTGAGTTCCACAATATCACGCCGTGTAAACTTTTCAATCCATATCTGTA
This sequence comes from Yersinia sp. IP36721, assembly GCF_003634395.1. Lineage (NCBI taxonomy): Bacteria > Pseudomonadati > Pseudomonadota > Gammaproteobacteria > Enterobacterales > Yersiniaceae > Yersinia > Yersinia sp. IP36721. The sequence continues at coordinate 11,809 of NZ_QCZL01000039.1, read as the reverse complement.
AATAAATAATTACCGCAAACTTTACACCCACAATCTGGCTAACTTTTGCGGGATGTCGCAGTTTGTACAGATGGTTCTCCAAGCAGCAAATCACCATGATAAAATGAGAAAAATTTGTGGAGGAAGTATGCTGAGAGCGATCATCGTTGATGATGAACAACCTGCGCGCGAAGATTTACGCGAACGATTAAGTGAAGAGCAAGACATTGAGGTTATCGCTGAATGCAGTAACGCTATAGAAGCTATCCCCGCGATTCAGCGGCTCCAGCCGGATGTCGTATTTCTCGATATTCAAATGCCTCGCATCAACGGACTGGAGCTAGCGAGCATGCTGAACCCAGAGAGCATGCCCCACATTGTGTTTGTCACTGCCTTTGACGAGTATGCTGTCCGCGCCTTCGAAGAACATGCTTTCGACTATCTGCTAAAACCCCTCGACCAGCAACGATTGGCCAAGACACTTATTCGCCTGCGTCGAGGCCTAACTGTAAATAATAATTTACACAAAATCACCGAACCGATGCTGCGTCACATTCCCTGCTCCGGGCATAATCGTATCTTTCTTTTGAAAATAGAAGAGGTCGAATATCTCAGTTCAGAGCTTAGCGGTGTGCACGTTGTGGGCATGGTGCAATCAGGTTATACCCAGCTCTCGTTGAAAACGCTGGAAGAAAAAACGCCTTTTATTCGCTGTCACCGTCAATATATGGTGAACACGGAACAGCTAGGCGAAATACAGCTTATGGATAACGGTTCAGCAGAAGTTGTCACTCGCACCGGAAAGCACATCCCGGTTAGCCGACGTTATCTAAAACCACTTAAAGAGAAGTTAGGCATAGCCTGATATCATTATCTAAAACAGCTATCGCAAATCGGTTGCAGAAGAACTTCACCATGAAATATAAGCAGATGATGATCGGTGCGCTGTTACTTAGCGGCTGTAGCCATTCTCTTGACCCTAATGATGAAGTCAAAGACCCGACGAGCTGGTATGAGATCGGATTCAGTGATGCTCAGGGCGGGTTGATTGTCAGAGATAATGAGACTCTAGCCGAATGGTATGGCAATCCACACATTAATCGCGACTATTACCTATCAGGTTATCATGCTGGGCAACAGGATCTTTGCCAGCCTGCCCGCTTGAAAATTCACTTTGAACGGGGCGATAATTTCCCTGCCAGCTGTGATTCAGTTAAAGATGCCGAAATACTTCAGCAAATCTGGATTAATTAAATAGCTAATTAAAACCCAGCCCAACAATATATCGAACAATATTAAAACAATCGTTTTACATGAATAACCATCAGGGATAACCAATATTATTCCTTTCTTTTTTCTCGACTAAAAATTATAAAAAACAGATCTTCCTCTCGGTTTTAATTCATTCAATAAATAAGACGCGCTCTCTTGATATTAGCCAAGTTTTTGCTTTAGCGATCTGTGCTTTGATGGTTATAGCAAAGAAAAATATGACATTTTAAAAACAGGATTGGCTAACAAGCTTTTTTCATACAGAAAAATACAAGGGATCGTTATGATAACACTGCAATTTGCAATTATTATTCTGTGCCTATTAATCGGCACTCGCTTTGGGGGCATGGGGCTAGGCCTTATTAGTGGCATCGGCTTATTTATTTTAACCTTTATATTTGGCCTTGAACCGGGTAAACCACCGGTTGATGTCATGCTGACGATATTAGCGGTTATTGGCTGTGCTTCAGTATTACAAACCGCTGGCGGATTAAATATCATGATGCAGTTTGCCGAACGCTTATTACGTCGGCATCCGCAACATATAACGCTATTAGCTCCGTTCACAACCTGGTCATTAACCTTTTTATGCGGCACCGGACATGTGGTTTATACCATGTTCCCGATTATTTCAGATATCGCCCTCAAGAAAGGAATCCGTCCCGAGCGCCCAATGGCCGTCGCTTCCGTTGCTTCGCAAATGGCCATTACCGCATCGCCGGTATCAGTGGCCGTAGTTTCTCTGGTTTCTATTATTGGCGCGGCTCACGGCATCGGGCATGCTTATAGCATACTGGAAATTTTGGCGATTTCTGTTCCCGCTTCGTTAGTGGGCGTGTTAGCCGCAGCGCTGTGGAGCCTACGCCGCGGTAAAGATTTGGATAAAGACCCTGATTTTCAGGCTCGAATAAAAGATCCGGAGCAACGTGCCTTCATATATGGCAGCACTGATACGCTGCTGAATCAGGTTTTCCCGAAACAGGCTTACTGGTCAACCTGGATATTCTTTAGTGCCATCGCCATCGTCGTATTACTCGGCGCATTTGGCGATTTACGTCCGGCTTATGAAGTTAAAGGCGTACTTAAACCGCTCTCTATGAATCTGGTTATTCAGATGATGATGTTAATTGCCGGTGCAGTGATTCTGATGGGCTGTAAAGTTAAACCGAGCGATATTTCAAACGGTGCGGTATTCAAAGCGGGCATGGTAGCGATTTTCTCGGTATTCGGCGTCGCCTGGATGAGTGATACTTTTTTCCAGGCACATATGGGGGAATTAAAACTGGTACTGGAAGACGTGGTAAAAAGCCAGCCGTGGACCTATGCCATTGTACTGTTTTTGGTTTCTAAGCTGGTAAACAGTCAGGCGGCGGCATTGGCAGCTATTGCTCCTATGGGGTTGCAATTAGGTGTCGATCCTAAAATGCTGATCGCCTTCTTCCCTGCGGCCTACGGTTACTTTGTATTACCGACTTATCCCAGCGATCTGGCTTGCATCGGTTTTGACCGCTCCGGTACGACAAAAATTGGCCGCTTTATCATTAACCATAGTTTTATCATCCCCGGTTTAATCGGCGTGGTGTGCTCCTGTATTACTGGTTATCTGCTGGTAAATACCTTTATGTAATAAAATCCGTTTAAAAATCATCAAGGGGTAAGAAATTGCCCCTCCACCCGTAAAAATTAACTTAAGTCAGGAAACTCAATTAACACTGAGGGATAAAGCCAAAAAATTAAATTTATTACCCTATCCCCTGATATTTTATCCAATTCTCACAGACAAAATATGGTTTATTGCCGACTTTTCTGCCCTGCGTCCTGTCATAAAAAATAATTGCTAATAATAATCTCATATGTGAAATGCGTTTATTATAATTTATTTGAAGATTGGCAATATCTTATGAATAACTTTGATCGCAAGTTGATACAATGCCGGCCGCATTATCAATCTTATTCTTTTTTACCATGGAAGCATTATGTTCTCTTTGCGTCATACCAGGGCGTTACCTTTTTATTTCAGTACGTTAGCAGTGTCTATGTTCAGCGCATCAGCTTTTGCCGATGCCACCGTTTTTACCGCACTTGATGATCCTGCTACTGCTAAACACAGTTTTGTCGGTAATGTCGAAGCGGGTTATAACGCTCAATCGGGGAATACTAATAACTCAACCCTGACAGCCAACTCCACGTTGACCTGGTTCCAACCCAATACGGCTTATAGCCTTTGGGGTTCCGCAAGAAACACCAGCTCCAATGAGGTAAGATCTTCAGAGCGCTATCAGTTAGGTGGACGTACTCGCTATAATCTAACCGACCGCAACTATCTGTTCGGTCAAGCCAGCTGGTTGAACGATCGTTATAACGGCTACGATTCTCGCTCCGTACTCACAACCGGTTATGGTCGGCAGATTCTTACCGGCGCTTTACATAATCTGCGCGTGGAATTCGGTCCAGGTGTTCGCCATGACGAATTCTATCGCGGTGGCCGCGCAACTAAAGCCTTGGCCTATGCTGGCACCAACTATACCTATCAGTTGACCGATAACACCGTGTTTAGCGAAGGCGTTTCAGCTTTAGCCAACGAAGAGACTACGCTGAACTCTGAAACTGCGTTAAACGTAGCAATCAATAAGAGTTTTGCTCTGCGTCTGGCTTACGTTGTTACCTACAACACCAAGCCTCCGGCCAGCGCCCCCAAAAATACCGACACGACAACCTCAGTCACGCTGGTTTACGGTCTGTAATCATCTGAATATTCTTAGCGTGGCGCAGTCACGCTAAGATTTTCCTCACTGACGCTCTCCTTCCTATAACTAACTCATCCGTTTATCCCAACGGTTCGCGGCTCGGTCCCTGAAAATGAATAGCGTTGATGTGGCAACTGCGCGGCTGAGTCACGACAAATTTAACGGTTTGCCAAATAGATTGGCCGGTTAACAAGCGTTGGTTTGTCTGATTATGATGAGAAATATCTTCGTCAGAACCAAAGGTTTCAAAATCTGGGGGATACAGCGCGATCATGCGGATATTTTCAGCAGCTAAGCTCTGGGAAATAGTATGGCAAAAGCCGCTAAAACCCTGCTTAGCGGCGAAAAATGCGGGATGGGCGTTAGATTGAGTGAAATTCGGCACGCCGCAGACAGAAACCATCGCGATAATATCGCTGCCCTGCTCTCTATTCATCCTCGGTAGTAGCGCTTTGGTCAGTAAAATAGAGCCCGTTAAACCGGCATTAATGGTGCTAATAATATCCTCATCGCCACCGCCTGTTTGTAAATCCCCTTCCAGCCATTGAGCCGCGCTTAGCAAGAGGATATCTATCGGCTTTTCATGTTTTAGTAACCCGTGAGAAAACTGCCGGACTGAATTCATATCGGAAATATCGCACTCATAGGCCTCGGCAATACCACCTTCGGCGCGAATAATATCCACGGTTGCCTGCGCCTGCGCGATAACCCGACTGCATAAAACGACTTCAGCACCTTCCCGCGCTAACCATACTGAAACAGCCTGACCAAAATCGCGCCCACCACCGGTCACCACAGCTCTTTTTCCTTGCAGCATTTTCTTCCTCTTATTGGCCTTAGCATTCAATTGAATGAGATGCAGCCTAGCCAGAGCTAGCTTTATTATCAAAGTTTTTACTTGGTTTATTCGAGGCGGTGCGCAAAAAATATCAATAAAATAACTGAGGTAGACGGAATGGCGGTTTATATCAATAAGAAAAGTAAACGGGAGCTTTGAGAGACTTTACAGATAAAAAAAGGGGTCAGCCAATGGCCAACCCCTTGATAACTATTAACTATTGGATGAAGCCTGAGCTGTATCTTAGTTAATACGGTTAAGACGCTCTTTGATACGAGCAGACTTACCAGTACGCTCACGCAGGTAGTACAGTTTCGCTTGACGAACGGCACCACGGCGCTTAACAGTAATGCTGTCGATTACTGGGGAGTGAGTTTGGAATACACGCTCAACACCTTCGCCGTTGGAAATTTTACGAACAGTGAATGCAGAGTGCAGACCGCGGTTACGGATTGCGATAACCACGCCCTCGAATGCCTGCAGACGTTTTTTAGCACCTTCAACGACCCATACCTTAACTTCCACGGAATCACCCGGACGGAATGCAGGTACGTCTTGCTTCATCTGCTCTTGTTCGATTTGCTTGATAATATTGCTCATAATAAGTCTCTTACCCTAGGTAAACTGATATATCAGGATCGTTTGCACGCGGCGAAACGTTCCTTTCATAGTTCTGTCGCTCAGGCCTCTTGCTCCTTTCGGAACTCAGCCAGCAACACCATTTGCTCGTCAGTCAGAGCTAGGCTTTCTAGAAGTTCAGGTCTTCTAAGCCAGGTACGGCCCAGCGACTGCTTTAAGCGCCAGCGACGAATCTCAGCGTGGTTGCCCGACAGTAATACTGGCGGAACTTCCATGCCTTCCAACACCTCCGGACGGGTATAGTGCGGGCAATCCAGCAATCCATCAGCGAAGGAATCTTCCTCAGCCGAGGCCTGATGACCCAGTACGCCCGGTATAAAGCGGGATACAGAATCAATCAGCGTCATTGCCGGCAGCTCACCGCCGCTGAGAACGTAATCCCCAATTGACCATTCTTCATCAATTTCGGTTTTGATTACGCGCTCATCAATACCTTCGTACCGACCACACACCAAAATCATCTTCTGGTTGGTTGCCAGTTCGCAGACACCCTGTTGGTCCAGTTTGCGTCCTTGAGGTGACAGATAAATCACCTTTGCTCCCTCGCCTGCCGCCGCTTTTGCTGCATGAATGGCTTCCCTTAACGGTTGCACCATCATCAGCATTCCCGGGCCACCGCCGTATGGGCGGTCATCCACGGTACGATGCCGATCGTAGGTAAAGTCACGAGGACTCCAACACTGCACGCTCAGCAGGCCATTTTTTACTGCCCGGCCAGTTACCCCAAAATCGGTTATTGCGCGGAACATCTCAGGAAACAGGCTGATAACACCAATCCACATCGTTTTGTTCCACTCGCCGTTGCCGTTTAATTCAGAGGTCAAAAACCAGGATCCCAATCTACTTCAACACGTTGAGCAGTGAGATCGACATTCTTGATAACCTGCCCATGAAGAAACGGGACCAACCGCTCCTTCATACCGAATGCATCTTTCAGGTTTGCTTTGACTACCATGACATCGTTAGAACCGGTTTCCATCATATCGATGATTTTACCCAGTTCGTAACCGGTTGTGGTTACTACCTGACAGCCCATAAGGTCTTTCCAGTAGTAATCATCACCTTCTAGTTCTGGCAATTGTTTCGAATCCACCATAATTTCGCAATTAGTTAGCAGATTCGCAGCATCCCGATCGTCAACACCTTTGACTTTGATGATCAAATCTTGACTGTGGCGCTTCCAGTCTTCCAACTCGACGTGCTGCCACTTACCGGCCTGCTGGATAAACCACGGCTGATAGTCAAAAATGCTTTCGGCGTTCTCGGTGGATGAAAATACTCTGAGCCAACCGCGAATGCCGTAAGTTGAACCCATTTTGCCAAGAACAATCGGCTGCTCGGGAACCACTGGATTGAGTTGTTTGCTCATAATAACCACCACCGCGACAGATTAAGCTGCTTTCTTAGCGTCTTTGATCAGCGCAGAAACGCGATCAGAAACAGTTGCGCCCAGGCCGATCCAATGTTCGATACGATCCAGGTCCAAACGCAGTGCTTCAGCCTGACCAGATGCGATCGGGTTAAAGAAGCCTACACGTTCGATGAAACGACCGTCACGAGCATTACGGCTGTCGGTCACTACTACTTGATAGAACGGACGCTTTTTAGCGCCGCCACGAGCCAAACGAATTGTTACCATAACATCCTCTTTAGTTAATAAAACAACTGAACCCCATCGGGGAACGGGGTTCAGTTGCAATATAAAAAGCCCGAAAATTTTACTCATTTTGGCGCAAAAAGCAATCTAAAGCGTAGATTCCTGTCCGCTACTTTTATAATGAGGCCAATTTTCATCGTTTACCGCCGTTTCTGGCGGGAAATTGATAACCCTTTTCGCCTGAATGCTTATCAGGGCAAATGAGGGCATTAACGGCCAGGGAAACCCGGTGGCATCATACCTTTCATGCCACGCATCATTTTGGCCAGACCGCCGTTTTTCATTTTCTTCATCATGCGCTGCATTTCATCGAACTGTTTCAGCAGGCGGTTCACATCCTGAACCTGCATACCGGAACCCGCTGCGATACGGCGCTTGCGAGAACCTTTGATGATTTCCGGCTTGGCACGTTCTTTCAGCGTCATCGAGTTGATGATGGCTTCCATCCGCACCGTCACTTTGTCATCCATTTGCGATTTCACGTTGTCAGGCAACTGGCCTGCACCGGGCATCTTGCTCAACATGCTGGCCATGCCACCCATATTGCGCATTTGTTTTAACTGATCCAGGAAGTCGTTCAGGTCAAACCCGTCGCCTTTCTTCAGCTTGGTCGCTAATTTTTCCGCCTGTGCGCGGTCAACTTTGCTTTCAATGTCTTCGATCAGGGAGAGAACGTCGCCCATCCCCAGAATACGTGAAGCAACGCGGTCCGGATGGAATGGCTCCAACGCTTCGGTTTTCTCACCCACACCGAGGAATTTAATCGGCTTACCGGTGATATGACGAATCGACAGCGCGGCACCGCCACGAGCATCGCCGTCTACCTTGGTCAACACCACGCCGGTCAACGGCAGCGCTTCGTTAAACGCTTTCGCCGTGTTGGCAGCATCCTGACCGGTCATGGCATCGACAACAAACAGCGTTTCTACCGGATTAATCGCGGCATGAATCTGTTTGATTTCGTCCATCATGGCTTCATCAACGTGCAAACGACCGGCAGTATCGACGATCAGCACATCAAAGAATTTCAGTTTCGCCTGCTGTAAAGCCCGATTAACGATATCAATCGGTTTTTCCTGCACGTCCGACGGGAAGAATTCAACGCCAACCTGCTGCGCCAGCGTTTCCAACTGTTTGATCGCCGCAGGGCGATAAACGTCGGCAGAAACCACCAGCACTTTTTTCTTCTGCTTTTCTCTCAGGAACTTACCCAGCTTAGCTACGCTGGTTGTTTTACCTGCCCCTTGCAGACCGGCCATCAAAACGACCGCCGGCGGTTGGGCTGCCAGATTGAGTTCGTTATTGATCTCGCCCATGGCGCCGATCAGCTCATTCTTAACAATTTTTACAAATTCTTGGCCCGGCGTAAGGCTTTTATTGACCTCATGGCCAACCGCACGCTCTTTAACCCGGTTGATAAAGTCACGAACCACCGGCAAGGCAACGTCGGCCTCAAGCAATGCCATGCGGACTTCACGCAGGGTTTCTTTAATATTTTCTTCTGTCAGCCGGCCACGGCCGCTGATATTGCGCAGTGTGCGCGATAATCGATCGGTTAAGTTCTCAAACATCGTCTCATGCTCAACGTGGAAACAGGCCGCCCGGGCGACACAATGGCGGGATTATAACACGAAGCGCGCGCGATCTCTGCCTTCACGTAGGAGAACGGTTGGAGCATGACGCTGCTAACGTTATACTGGTTATCCAATTCACTCAGCCGATGCCTATTAACCGCTATGCCCGTGTTCTCTATTTTGGCTCTAGTTGCCTATTTACTTAGTCTGGGACTGATTATTCCCAGTTTGGTGAGGAAGAGCAGCGCTTACCGACGGCTAGCCCTGGTTTCTGCCGTAGTAGCGCTGGTTTGCCATGGTATCGCATTGAAACATCAAATATTTGATGTTGGCGAGGGTCAAAACCTGACTTTGCTGAATATCGGCTCTATTGTCGGTTTGATGATCTGCTCAATCATGACATTCGTGGCCTCTCGTGGGCGCGGCTGGTTCCTGCTGCCAATCGTTTACAGCTTTGCCATGATCAATTTGGCTCTCGCCAGTCTGATGCCAGGCGAATTCATTACCCATCTGGAAGGCAGCCCGGCGTTATTTATCCATATTGGGCTGGCGCTATTGGGTTATGCCACGCTGATTATTGCCGCATTGTACGCCATGCAGCTAGCTTGGCTGGATTATCTACTGAAGAATAAAAAACTGACATTCACCGCCGATATGCCGCCACTGATGAGCATTGAGCGAAAAATGTTTCACATTACGCAAATTGGCGTAGTGCTGCTGACGCTAACGCTCTGCACCGGTTTGTTATATATGGATAATTTGTTCAGCAAAGAGAATGTCCATAAAGCCGTGCTGTCGATTATGGCGTGGTTTGTCTACATTATTCTATTGTGGGGTCATTATCACGAAGGGTGGCGCGGCCGCCGCGTGGTCTGGTTCAGCTTTGCCGGAGCATTCTTACTGACTCTAGCCTATTTCGGCAGCCGCCTGCTGCAAGAGATCATGATCGGCTAACGACACTCCCCCGCCCAACCTATGGCTCCTGTTACCCTGACTGGAGCCTTCATCTATCGCTATAAGGAATATTGCGTTGGACCAGGTCTCTACCAGTACACTTATCATCATTCTGATCATTATGGTCGTGGTATCGGCTTACTTCTCCGCCTCAGAAACCGGCATGATGACGCTAAACCGCTACCGCCTGCGCCATTTGGCCAAGCAAGGAAACCGTTCTGCCCGCCGCGTGGAAAAACTATTACGCCGCCCGGATCGTCTGATTAGCCTGGTTCTTATCGGCAATAATCTGGTTAACATTCTCGCATCGGCGCTGGCCACCATAGTTGGAATTCGACTGTACGGTAACGCAGGCGTGGCAGTTGCCACTGGCGTATTGACCTTTGTGGTGCTGATTTTTGCTGAAGTGATGCCGAAAACCATCGCTGCGCTCTATCCAGAGCGCGTCGCCTTCCCTAGCAGCATGCTATTGGCTCCTTTGCAGAAGATCATGCTGCCGCTGGTCTGGTTACTGAACAGCATTACCCGCCTGTTGATGCGCCTGTGCGGTATCAAAGGCAATGTGCACGTCAGTGATGCAGTGAGTAAAGACGAATTACGCAGTATCGTGAATGAATCACACTCACAAATTTCCCGTCGTAATCAGGACATGTTGATCTCGGTGCTGGATCTGGAAAAAGTCACAGTCAGCGACATTATGGTGCCGCGCAATGAAGTGGTTGGTATTGATATCAATGATGATTGGAAGTCCATTATGCGCCAGTTAACTCATTCCCCTCACGGTCGAATTGTGCTGTATCGCCAATCGCTGGATGACGCGATTGGGATGCTACGAGTGCGTGAAGCCTACCGGCTGATGACCGAGAAAAAAGAGTTCAACAAAGAAAACCTGCTGCGCGCGGCGGATGAAATCTACTTTATTCCAGAAGGCACACCGCTGAACGTTCAACTGGTCAAATTCCAGCGCAATAAAGAAAAAGTCGGCATGATTGTCGATGAATACGGCGATATTCAAGGACTGGTTACGGTAGAAGATATTCTGGAAGAGATTGTCGGAGATTTCACTACGTCAATGTCCCCTACGTTGGCGGAAGAAGTGAATCCACAAAGCGATGGCTCGGTAATTATCGACGGCACCGCCAATGTCCGGGAACTGAATAAGGCCTTTAACTGGTCGCTGCCGGTCGACGCCCGCACCATTAATGGCATGCTGCTTGAAACCCTAGAAGATATTCCTGAGATTAACGCTCAAGTGCGCATCGGCCATTACGAAATCGAAGTATTGGACGTACAGGACAATATGATTAAACAGGTCAGAGTTACCCCGATCGATCATCCGCATTCACCGCTTAATCCGCAGTAATAGCCGCAGATCGAGCAACTCGCGCGCGATAAATACGCGCCCAATAAAAAAGACGCTCTCGCGTCTTTTTTTGTTGTGCACAGAAAACCTCCAGCTAGGCTGGAGGTTCGGTAAAGCTTTCAGCTTTGAGCCAGTTATAAAAACCCCTTTTGATTTGTTAAAACAGTTTGCGGTCTGGCAACTGCAAATGTTCAACAAGAAATCAAAAGGGGATCCCTATGAGGGATGAAAAGAGCTTAGCGCACACGCGATGGAACTGTAAATATCACATGGTTTTTGCGCCGAAGTACCGAAGAAAGGTGTTCTACGGGGAAAAGCGCAAAGCGATAGGCAGTATCTTAAGAAAGCTGTGCGAATGGAAAAACGTGAATATTCTGGAAGCAGAATGCTGTGTGGATCACATCCATATGCTTCTGGAAATCCCGCCCAAAATGAGTGTGTCGGGTTTTATGGGATACCTGAAAGGAAAGAGCAGCCTGATGCTTTATGAGCAGTTTGGCGATTTGAAGTTCAAATACCGTAACAGGGAGTTCTGGTGTCGGGGGTATTACGTTGATACGGTTGGGAAAAATACAGCCAGGATACAAGAATACATAAAGCACCAGTTGGAAGAGGATAAAATGGGTGAGCAACTCTCGATCCCCTATCCGGGCAGCCCGTTTACGGGCCGTAAGTAATCCATAAATGCAAATGTCAGATCGCGATGCGCCTGTTAGGGCGCGGCTGGCAACAGAGCCTTATAGGCGCATATGAAAAACCTCCGGCTATGCCGGAGGATATTTATTT
>NZ_QCZL01000038.1:0-22438 GCF_003634395.1 Yersinia sp. IP36721 | reverse complement strand
TGCCCTTGATTTCAAGGAGACCTCCTACGTAGATAAAATGAACAGAGCAAAGCCATGCTACGAACTTACTGAGCGGGGTTTCCTAATCGCAATGCCATTCATTGGTGGCGAGAAAGCAAGGGATGGACAGGTTCGCCTGGTTGATAGTTTTATTGCTTACCGGGAAAAGGCCAAGCGAGAAGCGGCTATTCAAGCAGAGCGGGATTTAGCTAGGGTTGAATACCGACCAATGACCAATGCGATCAAGATCAGCAAAGAAGCGGAAGGGAAAGAGGCTGAGCATTATCACTTCAGCAATGAAGCTAACCTGATAAACCGCATCGTGCTTGGTGTAACTTCTGCAAAGTTCAGGAAAGAGAATGAAATCGGAAAGGCCGAGGCGATTCGGGACTATCTGACCGCCGAGCAAATCCGGGCCATTACTGAGCTTCAGCGGGCAGATACGGTATTCATCAACATGGGCTGGGACTTCGAAAAGCGTAAAGATGAATTGACTACGATGTTTGAGCGAAACCACAAGGCTCCGCTCATTGAAGAACAGCACAGGTTGGCGGCCTGATAATGGTGGCAAGCAAATACGACAAGGATCGCTTCTCTGAAATGTCGGCAATGCTTGATATCGCCTGCCAGAACTTAGCCGCTGGCAGGATAGATGAAGGCAGGAAAATGACTGAACTTGCCAAGCGTAAACTGGACGAGTTTAGAGATGAAGTTTTCCCAATTAATGCGAAATAACTGGATTGAGAGCCACTTTCATAATGGCTCTTCATTAATAACTAAAAGCACTCATATATCAGATAGGCGATCCCGACCAAAGAGGCCATCCCTGTAAAGGTTAGCCCCAATGCCAGGGTGGAGTAGCTCACTGTTGCAGCCATGTACCAACTTTTAAATTTAGCCCACATAGTCATCATCCTTTTTGTTTTGCAAAAGAATGACAGTCAAATCAGAGGGATGGAAATTGGTTGTACAGATCAATAATCGCCTATTGATCGTTTAAAACGATCGTTGAACAACGAGACGGATCAACTCCGTCAAGCCGTAGCAAGGCTGCTATCTCGCTTTATTGCAGGCCACGGATTCAAATTTGAAGTAAGGAAATGATGGTGACCGATAAAACTGAGTTTGCTCGCGTCGTTCCAGAAATAATTCAAGATAAGGCCAGCGATTGGCTGCTTGGGAAGCTTGATGAAGAACTTGATGCGTTAAGAGATTTGGGGGCATCAGGGGTAGACATTACTCAAATTCTACCCGGATCCATCAGGGGGGCTAAGTTTAGAGCCGAACTTATTAGGGAAACCTTTATCACGCAGTATTCAGACGAGAAATAACCATGGCAAGCCTGACACAGAAGCAAGAGACATTCTGTCAGGCATACATCGAAACGGGTAATGCTTCTGAGGCATATCGGACGGCGTATGCTGCTGACAAGATGAAACCTGAGACCATTAACCGGAAAGCTAAAGAGTCATTAGACAACGGCAAGATTACGGCAAGGATTGCCGAATTGCAGGGTGAGATTAAGCAGCGCCATCACGTCACTGTTGACTCTTTGATTAGAGAATTGGAAGAGGCTCGGAAATCAGCTTTAGCGGCTGAGACGCCACAATCATCAGCAGCCGTAGCCGCAACAATGGGCAAGGCCAAGTTGACCGGCCTGGACAAAGTGATTGTCGAGCTGAGTGGCGGAATTAAGGTCGAGCACAAATCTATTAAGGACATCTTCGATGGCTAATCCACATTTCAAGCCATTCGCCGAAAGCGCTCCATACAAAATAGCTTACGGCGGCCGTGGAAGTGGGAAGTCATATTTCTTTGCGGAACTTGCCGTGGAGGTTGCACGACGCATTAACACGGTAATTTTGTGTACTCGCGAGTTTCAGGGTTCTATTAGCGACTCAGTCCACAAATTGCTATGTGAGACTATCGATCGTCTCGGTTATTCCACAGAATTCGAAATCCAGAAAAACACAATCATTCACCTAGCAACCGGTGCTAGCTTCGTATTCTCCGGCATTAAAAACAACGTCACAAAAATAAAATCCATACAGGGCGTTGGAATCTGCTGGGTAGAAGAGGCCGAGGCGGTAACAAAAGACTCATGGGATGTACTGATTCCATCCATACGAGGCGACAAACACTCAGAGATATGGGTGAGCTTTAACCCGAAGAACATTCTTGACGATACGTATCAGCGCTTCATCGTCAGGCCTCCTGCTGGGGCGATTGTTCTGAAAGCCAATTACAACGACAACCCTCACTTCCATGACTCACCGCTCCCTGCGCAAATGGCTGAATGCAAAGAACGTGATTACGACCTTTACCTGCACATTTGGGAAGGTGAGCCGGTTGCCGACAGTGACTTGGCAATTATCAAGCCATCGTGGATTGCTGCCGCTATAGATGCCCATAAACTGATTGGCTTCGCCCCTTCTGGTCGTAAGCGAGTCGGTTTTGACGTAGCAGATGAAGGCGAGGATAGCAACGCTACAACACTGGCCCACGGCTCTGTTGTCATGGACTGCCAGCAGTGGAACAAGGGTGATGTAATCACATCATCTGATCGCGTCAAAAACTACGCAGAAAGCGTCACAGCAAGCGAGATTGTTTACGACTCCATTGGCGTGGGTGCAGGCGTAAAAGCTCACCTGAGGCGCGTCTGTGCGATACCGTCCAGCGGATTTAACGCAGGTGCTGCCGTATTCAAACCAGATGCTAAATATGCTGAAGGCAAGACCAATAAAGACATGTTCTCCAATATCAAGGCTCAGGCATGGTGGGGAGTCCGTGATCGCTTCTTCAATACATGGCGAGTGGTTAAGCACCTCGAAGCCAACCCCAACGACAAAGAATTCATCAAACAATTTTCAGACGATCAGCTAATCAGCCTTAGCTCCGGCATTAAACAACTGGAATACCTCAAGGCTGAGCTGTCACGCCCATGGGTTGACTACGACAATAACGGTCGCGTGAAGGTTGAGAGCAAGAAAGACATGAAGAAGCGTGGCATACCGTCACCAAATATGGCGGACTCGCTAATCATGGCATTTGCTCCGGCGCACAAACCATTCAACATTCCTGACGAGATACTGCAATGACAAGAAAGAAGGCTGTGCAAGCAGCTCAAGCCGTGCAATCACCTCGGCGGGAGCTGGCGAAGATTACAAATGCGCATCTTGATGCGGCGTCTGCTGCGAATGACGAGAAGCCATTTGCTGAGTTTAAGCGTTACGAACCGCTACCAGGTGTGATTCCAGAAGATAAAGAAGAATCCGCTCTAGCGATGGACTCCACGCCTTACGATGTCATCAACGGCATGTTTATTGGTGGTGAATATTCTGGCTTTCGTGGCTACCCGATTTTGGCGGCAATGTCTCAGCAGGTTGAGTATGCGAACATGCATACCATCATGGCTGACGAGACGACGCGAAACTGGATTGAGGTGAAGAGCACCAAAGAGGGTGATCCTGATATCGACCTAATGGATAAGGCGCTGACCAAATACGACATTAAGCGCTTGATTCACGAAGCCGTAAGGCAGGACTCAGAGTATGGCGTGGCACACATCTTTATTGATGTTGGCGCCGATGACCTTGAGAACGAAAAACCCCTATTTCTAGACCCGCGCAAGATAACTAAAGGCTCACTTAAAGGCTTTCGTTGCGTAGACCCTAATTGGGTTTATCCGGCGATGTACAACTCAAACAAACCGCTTAGGCCAGATTTCTACAAACCCCAAGCATGGTTCGTGATGGGGGATACGGTGCATGAGTCTCGATTCATCGATATCGTTAGCCGCCCAGTGCCCGACATTCTAAAACCATCATATAACTTCGGCGGTCTTTCTCTGACGCAGTTAATGGAGGATTACGTTGTTGACTGGCGAGATGCGAAGAAGAACGTGATAAAGATTCTTCGAACTCTTCGAATGCGGGCGCTGAAGACGGATATGGATGCTAGGTTAGAAATCCCTGGTGAATTTGATAAGCGCATTAAAATGTTCACCAAGTATCAGGATAACTTTGGTATATGGGCTCTCGATACTGAAGAGGATCTGATTCATATGCAGACATCACTGAGTGAGCTGTCAAGCATCCTATCGAATTACCAAGGGCAACTCTGCATACCATCACGCACCACCAACCTGAAGATGTTTGGTAACGCCCCCGCAGGTTTGAATGCCAGTGGGGATGCTGAGATTGAGGCGTGGCACGAAACGATATCCGGCTCGCAAGAACTGGACTATCGCAGAGCCATTGAGAACATCTTCAAGATTATCCAGCTTTCAGAGTTTGGCGAACTGAAACCCGACATCTACTTCGAGTTTAAACCGCTTGATGAGGTCAGCGATGATGACCGTGCCAACACCAACAAGACTCGCGTTGAAACCGTGGTTGCTGCTGCTGATAGCATGCTGATTAGTTCTGAAGAGGCCCGTGACGCACTGAAGAGTATTGATGGAGCAGGCTTCGAAAACCTGAAGGGTGACTATGAACCGGAAACCGAAGAGGAGTAAAAGCCTTCGGGCGGTCAACTATAACGCCGGTAATATCAAGTGGTATCAGCGGGAGTTGCTGGCTGAAATCCGCGAGATGAATGATGACGTTAAGCGGCAGGTGCTGGAAATCATCCTGGCTAATCCGCTGGCAGAAGACTCTAAACTGGCGATGGATGCTAATCCTGTGCAACTGGTTAAGCGTGCACTCGATGCGCTGGCTCGTAAATGGGTAGACCGCTTCATCAACAAGGCATTGCCTGTTTCAGATGTTTTATTCAAGAAGACAGAGAATGCTGTAGATCGTGGACTCCTGGCTGCTGCGCGGAAAGAAGCGATCACCATCAACATGCAGTGGACTCCGGCAATGACTGAGAAGGTAGATGCCATCATTGCTGAAAACGTGTCGCTGATTCGCTCAATCCCTGAGAAATACTTCACAGAAGTAGAGGGTATGGTGTATCGGGCAGTGTCGAGAGGTGGTGACCGAAAGGGATTAGCTGACGAAATAGAAGCCAATTTTGGCAAGCGGCATGGCATCACGCGCAGACGCGCTGAGTTCATTGCCCGCGACCAAGTGAGAAAGGCTACCAGTGCGCTATCCAGCGCAAGGCAGCAAGCGGCAGGAATAACGAAAGGCATCTGGTTACACAGCGGCGGCGGTAGCGAACCTCGCAAGAAGCACGTTCATGCTAACGGGCGGGAGTTCGACCTCGATAAGGGGCTTCCCATCGGCGACAAAGGGCAGTATGTATTGCCGGGTGAAGAGCCGAATTGCGGGTGTACGTGGAAGCCAGTTCTACCATTTTAAATGGGTCACTTAGGTGGCCTTTTTTATCGCCTGAAAACAGGAAAGACCATGAAAGATGTGAAGTTTGCCTTCGATAAGGCGAGCGTTCGCCGCTATGACGTTGACGGGATGCTTCATGTTGAACTGACTCCGATCAGCAAGGCTAACGTCTGCGTCTACTACGGGAAAGAGATCCCAGATTGGGAAGCGCTAGGCCTTAATCCTGATAAGGCATATCGGCTGCTGCGTGACCCTGAAGAGCTAATAAAATCCGCGCCAACATTCAACAATAAACCAGTTCTAGATACTCACATCGCTGTGTCGGTACTTGACCCACCCAAAGAACACATTATTGGTTCGACTGGCACCGATGCAGTGTACGAAGCTCCGTATCTGAAGAATTCGATGGGCATTTACGACATCAATTCCATTATCGGCGTAGAGAACAAACAGCAGCGAGAAATCTCATCTTCATACCGTTATCGGCTCGACATGACGCCGGGCGAGTACGAGGGCGAACCATACGATGGCGTTATGCGTGACATCGTTTGTAACCATGTGGCAATCGTGCCAAGTGGCCGGGCTGGCCCGGATGTATTTGTATATGACTCACTACCTACAGGACTCAAACTGATGTCAAAAATCAAACAACTCATGAGCATCTTCAAGCCGCTGATGGCTAACGATGCTGACCCTGAAGCTGTAAAGAAAGCGGAAGAGGACGTGGAAAAGCTCATCAAAGACGACGAGAAAGACCCCAAAACAGCGAAGGACGAGATGACCGACGAAGAAAAAGAAAAGTTAGCCAAAGACGAAGCGGAACAGGCTGAGAAAGACAAATTAGCCAAAGATGAGGCTGATAGAGCCGATAAAGAGAAGATGGCAAATGACAGTAAATTAGCTATGGATTCAGCGATTAAAGCCGTTGAAGCCCGCGCAGCCGCGCTTCGTCAGGCAGAACGTGATGTTCGCCCCGTGGTTGGCGACTTAGCATGCGATAGTGCCGATGAAGTTTACCGGACCGCGCTGAAGCAGATGGGATGTGCAGATCATGCAACATTGCCTTCAGCAGCACTCCAATCTGTCTTCAAAGCCTACTCTCGCCCAGCAATGGCAAACGACGCAGCGCCAATTAGCCACGACTCTCGCGCTAACGTGAAAAACTTCTTCGAGGGGAAATAATATGTCATTTCAAAAGAGCGTAAATATTTATTCCGGCGTTGGACAGGCCGGACAGCCTGCGTCAACTACTCCAATCATCGCGGCGGCGGGCGGTCCGGGAGCATTTCAGGCGGGAACTGATGGATTAGTCATGGCTCGTTTCGCATGGCGTAACTCTACTAACCCTCTGCGACTGGATAACTCCGGCACCGGCAAACCTGTTGGCTTCATCTATAACAACGCCAATGCCACCATCGGCTACCTGCAAAGTAATAGCATGACCATCTCGGCAGGTCGTGAAGCATCACCTATTGTGGGAGGGGATTTCTGGGCGATCGCTGCGACGGTTGCCACCGTGGGACAGAAAGTTTTTGCTGTTCTTGCTGACGGTACACTGAAAACAGATGACGCTGGAGCGACGGTTTCCGGTGCGGTTGAAACTGACTGGTATGTGGCAAGCCCTGCCGCCGTCGGTGACTTACTTATTATCTCTACATGGAGCAAAGCATAATGCCTCAACTGACTCAGGCTGATTTCGCTGCCTTTAAAGCGGAAGCTGAATCGCGCGGCATTTACTTGCCATCCTCAGTGACCAAGTTTGCCATGGATGCTGATGTTCAGCCATCGCTGCCAGCTAACGGCGGCATTCCTGCCATTGTTTCTACGTTCATCGATCCGGAGATCGTCCGCACTATCTTTGCTAAGCAAAAGGCCGCAGACATTCTAGGTGAGAAGAAGAAAGGTTCTTGGGCGCAAGATACATTGATGATTCAGCGCATCGAGCAATCGGGTGATGTCGTGGCCTATGATGATTACAGTGAGCAGGGCGGCAACCAGGTTACTTCCCAATGGGAAAACCGTCAGGTGTATCGCTATCAAACGATGGTGACCTATGGTGAGTTGGAGCAGGAGCGTTATGGTCTGGCTATGCTGCCGTACGTAGCTGAGAAACAGCGTGCTGCGGCTTGGACACTGAATCAAGCGCAAAATAAGTTCTACTTTTATGGTGTTTCTGGCCTACTGAACTACGGCATCTTGAATGACCCAGACTTGCCAGCACCAATCACCCCAGCAACCGTCGATGGCAAGGTTCTGTGGAAAGATAAACAAGTCATCGATATCTATAACGATATCTTGGCGCTTTATGCTGACCTGATCGCTCGCACCAAGGGTGTAGTGGGTGATGGCGTTGACATGGCGTCACCACTGGTTCTGGCTATGAGTCCTAACGCTTCCGTGTGGTTCAAGCGTGCTAACGAGATCTTTGGTAACACAGTAGAGAAGATGGTTAAAGACACCTTCCCTAATCTGCGCATTGAGATTGCTCCGCAGTACGATACAGATGCAGGCGATCTGGTACAAATGTTCGTTGAAACTGCCCAAGGTCAGGATGCTGGATATTGTGCTTATAGCGAGAAACTCCGCGCCCACCCAGTGATTACTATGACATCAAGCTGGAAGCAGAAACACTCGGGCACAACGTATGGCGCGGTAATTACCCAGCCTACGCTATTCGCTCAAATGTTGGGGGTGTAACTGATGGCTTCTAAATCAAACATGTACGTAATTGGTTGCAAACTGCCTAGCGGCATTTCGTTCCGTCATGGGGATAAGGTCATTACCCTGGCTGGCGCTAACTCATCAGCGCTGGTCAATGGTTTTGGTATTACCAATGATGTTCCTGCGGAAGCATGGGATGAGTTCGCTAAGGTTCACCAGGATTCTAAATTCATCCGTAACGGCATTATTTTCGCGGTGTCGGATGAGAAGTCAGCTAAAGACGCAAGTCGGGAGAACGCCAAAGTTAAAACTGGCTTTGAACAGGCCTCCAAAGAAACCGCGGGTGTGACGGAAGATAAAGAGGAGTAATCCATGGCAATCGTGGTGCTAGATATCACGAAATTCCGCGCCATGTTCCCTGAGTTCTCCAATGTAACCGACGAACAACTCCCTTACCTGTTTGAACAGGCCACCGATTACCTTAACAACTCTGAATTCTCACTTGTAGATGATGCCGTTAAGCGAGAGCGCTTGCTCTACCTGCTTATGGCTCATTTGGCATACATGAGATTCGGGGATGACAAGGGTAACGGTGGCTCCGGCATGGTAGGGCGGTTGTCGTCGGCTTCGGAGGGTTCTGTCTCGGTCTCTTCGGAGGCTGGCGTGGTTGAATTCCGTTACATGTGGTACACGCAAAGCCCGTATGGAATGGATTACTGGCAGGCAACGAAGGTATACCGCATGGCTAACTACTATCCGGGGAGTTGATTATGGCCGGGAAGATATCTGATTTCCTGAACAACATTGAAAAGCAGCTTTCATCCAAACAGGTGAAGGCTGGATTTATTGATGGGGCAACCTATCCAGACGGAACGAGCGTGGCAATGGTTGCGGCAATCGATGAGTATGGAAACCCAATCAATAACCAACCGCCTCGTCCATTTTTCCGTAACGCGATAAGTGAAAAGTCTGGTGATTGGGCCGAAACGGTATCCAGGGGGATTCGCGCGGGAATTGATACCACGCAAGTTCTTGAGGTCGTGGGCGCTCAAATAAAAGGAGACATACAGGAATCGATAGCTACCCTCATGGAGCCAAAACTTTCTGATGTAACTCTTCACATTCGTAAAACGAGAAAGGTGCTCCCTAACCAATCTGATAAGCCTTTGGTTGACACTAAAGAAATGATCGGAGATGTCAATTACGAGGTGGGAGAAATTGAACCTTCATCGGATAGTTAAACCTGCCATTAACCGCGTAAACCCATTCATTTCTGCACTTGTTCGTCGGTCTGATGGTTTCACTATGGGTGAGGGCCGGAAGCAGGTTCCCAAGTACCTACCTGAAGCACCAGTCACCATTCAGTTGCAGCCTCTATCACCCGGCGACTTGAAGCATGTGGACGGGCTAAATATATCCGGACTGCTCAAATCGATTCATGTTGATGGGAATTTTTACGGTGTGAACCGTGAGAAAGTACTCGGCGGCGACTTGTTTATCATTGGCAGTGAAGAATGGCTGGTTATTGAGCCATTGGAGCTGTGGCCTGATTGGTGCAGGTTACTTGTTCAGTTGCAGGTGACGCCATGAATGACATGACCATTGATAATGTGATTGATGTGCTGGCTGACTTCGCAGAGCCATTTATTGGGAAGTGTGAACAGGCTCAGGCTAACCGAGTACCAATGGATAAGGGGCAGTTTTGCATTCTGACGCCATTGAGATTTAAACGTCACTCAACCAACCGAGAAATCAAGAAAGATACCGGTTCGCCAACAACGAGCGCTATTGGCTTTACTGAGGTTAGGCAGGCCGACATTCAGGTTGATATCTACGGTAGCAATGCCGGGGATCGGGCTATCGCTTTGGAGACGCTATTCCGCACTGGCTATGCCTATGACGCAATCAAGGCCATAGACAGTCGGGTCGCCCCCCTATACAGCACCGAAGCAATTCAGGCACCGATGATCAATGCTGAAAATCAGTGGCAAGAGCGCTACATGCTGACCGTTTCACTTCAGGTTCACATCACAATCGACGTCAAGCAGGACTATTTCGACGCGGTTAACTTTTCTATCGAACAAGCTGATAAGGCGACTCAATGAGCAAAATTCCATTATCGCGTGACTTTAAGATCACGCCTTCCACTGTAAACGCAGCCGGAACCGCGCTGGATGTTTACGGTCTTCTTTTATCCGATAACGAGTTACTGCCTGTTGGTAAAGTTTCCGAGTTTACCAGCGCGGCAGATGTTGGCGCAGCCTTTGGCACAACCAGCAAAGAATACCTGGCTGCATCGCTATATATGTCCGGGTATGACAACGCCACTGTTCGACCGGGTGCTGTTTTGTTTGGGCGGTTGGTGCAAGAACCTGTAGCTGGCTGGCTGCTCTCTGGTAGCTTTAAAGGCGTTAAAATCGCTGCACTACAGGGAGTTACTGGGACGATTACTTTAATGCTCGATGGAGCATCGAAAACCAGTACTTCTCTTAATCTATCAGCCGTAACAAGCTTCACTGACGCAGCAGCAGCAATTGCCACTGCGTTTGGTAGTGGCGTCGAAGTTGACTGGTTGCCAGTGCAAAGCCGGTTCATTATCCGGTCAGCTACCACTGGCGCTAACAGCGAAGTCTCACAGGCCGTTCCTGGTGCTGCCGCAACCGCACTGAAATTGACCGCAGATACAGCCGCAACAACTTCACCCGGTGCGGCAGCAACAAGCATCACCGACACAATGGTGGCGATTGTAAATCAGAATCAGGACTGGGTGATGACCGCCAGCGTGGTTGATCTCACTGATGAACAAAAAGAAGAGTTGTGCGCGTGGGTAAGTGCGTCAAATAACCGCTACGCCTACTCGATGTATGACACATCAGAAGATGCAACGGTTGCCAATAATGAATCGTGCTTCGTTCAAAGCGTAGTCATTGCGAATGGATATGAGAACGTATTCCCTGTGTATGGTTCGTATCTCTACGCGGTGCTGGCGCTGGCTTATTCTGCATCGCTTAATTTTAACCGAACCAATGGCCGAGTCTCTTACAAGTTTCGGGCATTCGCAGGTATCGCGCCAAACGTAACTGACAACGCCACGGCAGCGGCGCTTGAGTCGAACGGTTACAATTTTTACGGCGCATATGGGCAGAACAAGACCATGGCTAATTACGTCTCAAATGGCGCAATTACCGGCAAGTTCCTCTGGCTGGATAGCTTCATTAGCCAGGTATGGATTAATGCAAACCTAGTAGCGGCATTTGCTAACCTGTTCACCAACAACTCATCGTATGCGTTTAATGCCGGCGGTTACGCTTCCATATCTGCTGCTGTGATTGATGTGGCTACCAATGCGATTAACTTTGGTGCTATTCGTGCTGGCGTTACGTTGGATCAGGCGCAAATCAACATCGTCAATGACGCGGTCGGAACCGATATTTCCAATGTGCTGTATACGCAGGGCTGGTTCTTCTTCATACCTCAGCAAACAGGTGCATCACGAACCGAGCGCAGCCTTGACGGTGCAATCTTCTATTACGTCGACGGGCAGTTGATTCAAAGCATCGACATGACCTCAACAAATATCCTGTAAGGACTGAAAATGCCTATCGATATTACAAGTGCCAACTCGAAGTTGCGTATCATCGTGCCATCGTTTTACCCTGGTGGGTTCGATGTTGATGATTACGCGGCCGAAGACATGTTTGATACCGGCGCATTGCAGAACGCTGAGGATATGATGTCAGCAGATGGTAAATACCACGCTGGCTTTATCTTCAACCCAACGGAGCTGACCATTACCCTAATGGCAACGTCTAACGCTGCCCAACTGATAGGAGATTGGTATGCAGCCGAGCGCACCGCTGTAGCAAAGTTTGCCTGCAACGCAGTGCTGACCATTCCAGCGCTTAACATCAAGTACAACTTTGTGAATGGAGTGCTCTATACGTGGACACCTACGCCTCCAGGTAAGCGGGTATTGCAACCACGCCCAGCCATTTTCCACTTTGAATCCTGCACACCGAGCGCCGCATAATGTCCAGAAAACAAATTACATATATCGTTGAAGATGAGGGTCGGGATAAGGGGAAGGAATTCCTTATCACTGAAATGTCAGCGTGGGATGCCGACGAGTTAGCTCAGGATATTTTCCGGTCGATGGGAGAATCTAACTTTTCTGGCATTCCTGCTGATGTTATTGCTATGGGATGCGCTGGACTGGCTACGGTTGGAATTAATGTCCTGTGTGCCGCGTCACCTGAAGTTTCACGTAATCTCCGAGATCGTCTGATGTCCACCGTGCAAATTGTTATTACGCACGATGGAAATAAACAAACTCGCGAGGTTAAGTCCATTGATTTTGAAGAGGTCTCAACTATTCGAACTCTGATGGACAAGGTGTTCGGAGTGAACTTCGATTTTTTAACCATCGCAGCCGCGTAAAGTATCCATTCATTCAGCCAGATCAGGGGCCATCTAAATTGGTATCCTCGGTCAACATATCCGCACAGATGAGTTCTATTATCTGCTCAGGCAGGGCCACCTACCTTGATTTGCAGGAGAAGTTGTCTGTGCGCGATGCGTTTAATCTGCTGGAGCTTATCGCGGTGGAGTGTCATAACAAAAGAGCTTGGCAGCAATACGCGGAGAAACTACGGTGATTCTCGAAGAGCTAGCATACAAAGTCACAGTAAGAACCGAGGAGTTTCTCTCGGGTAAAAAAAAGGTCGAAAGGGGGGCTAAAGACCTTAAGGAAGCCATCGAGGGGTTAACGGCCGCAATTGAGAAATCAACCACCTCCTCAATGTCCAAAACGACGAAAGAAACGGATAAAGCATCAGCAGCCGTGAAAGGGCTAAGCATGGCTTTTAGTGGACTGCTTGGGCTTTCAACGCGATTTCTAGCTGTTGGTGGGGTAATGACTGCGGTTGCCATCGGCATCCATCGCGCTTTTGAAAGTACCGCTGAATCCATCGTCCGGGCCAGTAACATGGGGAGAATGCTAGGAACGAGTGCCAGTAATGTTCTTGGCACTCAATATGGCTTTTCTCGCATAGGTCAGAATGGTGGCGCTTTTCTCGGTTCTCAGATGAGCGCAAAAATGGCACTCGCCAATCTGGAAGACCCAACCATCTTTGGTGGACTGACTCCAGAAGCACAGAACCTGCTTACCACTGGCGCAAGAACTGGCGTTGATATCCATAAGTTGGGCGGTAAATCTGAAGACGCTCTGGCAGAGTTTCAGAAATATGGAAAAGGTCATAGCGAGAAGCAGTTAATGCAGACTCTGGCTGCATTTGGTTACGACCCCAACCTTGCGGGAGACATCAAGAACGGCAAAGCCGTGCAGATGGTGTCTGAGGAGGAAAAACGCTGGAAAATGACCAAAGAGCAGGAAGAGGCCCAGCGCAATATCCTCGCTACCACTAAAGCACTTGATTCCCAATTTGCACAAGTAAAGCAAGATCTGATGGCAACATTTGGTCCAGAGGTTCTTAAAGCTGAACAGGAGTTCCTTGAGTGGTTGAAAGATAACAAGGGCGATATTATTGGGTTTTTCAAAGGGCTTGGTAATGGTATTGATGGGTTTATAAAAGCAGTAGGTGGCGCAGGTAATGCGCTTGGTATTCTTGCTGCGATGGCCCTACTTAGTGGGAAAAGTGTAGGTGGGGTTGCTGCGGTGGCGTTGCTTGGTCAGATGGTTCAAGATCAATATAAAGATGTTCCCGATGAGCAAAGGCCGATTATCTTCAAGCAGCATGGGTTTGAGCGGATGGTTGAGTGGCTTCTTGGTGTTAAAATTGATTATGATGACCCTAACAAAGACACTCCAACCAATAAATCAGGTAAAAATAGACCAGACAGAAACTTTAACCCTCTAAATCTAAAAACAAAAGGCAATGCAGGCAAGGATTCAGGTGGATTCGCTAAATATACTGATGAAGATTCAGGCTGGAAGGCGGCGAGAGATCAGCTATCCACTTATTACACCAGGGATAAACTGGATACTATTAGTGGGATTATTACTAAATGGGCGCCTCCTTCAGAAAATGACACTGCGGCCTACATAGCTCAGGTATCGAAAGCTATGGGGGTCGGTGCTAACGATAAGCTAGATCTTTCTGATCCTTCTGTTATAGCTAGTTTGAGTGCCTACATGGCGAAACACGAAGGGTATTCAAATTGGAAGAATGGGCTAGATTATGGAAACGCAGCCAAAAGTCAGTACGCTGGTTACTATCAGACTCAGCAACAACTTGCTAATGGGGCGGGAAGAGCAAACACACCAAGCCAAAACGTTGTCAACAACTACACTAGTCAAAATATTGGCGAGGTAAAAGTAACTGCGACTACAGAACAGGCTTCAAAACTGGCAGAAGGATTTAAGGAGATGAATAGTCGTTCCTCAACAAATCAGGCATTTTCTAGCGCGGTTAAATAATTACCACGATTGGAAAGGGCCACTGAGAATGCTATCTTGCAATATGAAATTATATGTAATTTTTCTGTAAAAGGACTATAAAACAGTGAAACGTACAGTGGCGTTATTGGTTTCAATATCTTATTTATTATTGTCATCCATAGCTATTGCCGAAGAAATAGATGTTGTAGAACAAATATCTGCCCCTGGAGGTAAGATTACATATTACATAGTTGCCAACAGGTCCGTAGATGGGGAATCCCCTCCGCCAACTGCAATAATGTCCAGAAGTAACAATGAAAACAAAATAATACTCCGAGAGCGTCCTGATAACGACCCAGAGAAAACCCTTTCTTCCTTCAGTAACCTTTACTTGTCTCCAGATGCAAAAAATCTGTACTTCAACTCATCTGCATGGGCCACATCTGAGGCCATACACTCACTAGATATTGCTACTGGCAATGTTAAGTTTATAGCAGCAGGTAGTCTAGCTTGCGTCGTTCTGGCTGGGGAGTATCAAGGTGACTTAATAGTTATGAAACACAGATATTTTGTTCAAGGCGGTAGCCATGACGACCTTTACTTAGTGGATATTAACGGCAAAGAAAAAGGGCTTGTGGCGCAAGGTACAGACAAAAGACATGTCTGCCCAACACTCGGAAACTGATGCAACACGCAATATGGCCCACTCGGGTGGGCTTTTATCTTAGCCAAATTTGTTTTTAAAATGGCGATCGCTGTTTCTACGGTTCATTTTGCTATTGCAGTATGGGCATAGGTGCTGTTTCTTACCTTCAATTTCCCACGTGAAGTATTTTTTCTTAAAGTCAGCACCGCAAATGTCGCAGCTTCTTGGTTTGAATAGGCTTGCGACAAAAACCAGCACGACGATACCGATAATCCATTCCATCTATCTCTCCAGGCTAGGTGGTTTTTTTTGTTTTAGGGACAAAATCGAATTTATCTGACAGTGATTTTAATGTCGCCTCAGCCACCCCTCTAGACAGAGATGTGGCGGCGGCATCTATTGCTTGCTGAACAGACTTATTAACCATATCAGTAAGTTGTTTTCTCGACATGGTTACTTTGTCGTTGTCGTCAATCCTCTCGGCAAACATATCTATATCGAACTGGCTTTGAACCTTAACTGCTGGATTAACCAAAGTATCCTCAAGAATCTGCACGATTTCTGAATTCATTGATCTGCCATTTTTCTTAGCCCGATCTGCTATGGCATCACGCATTCCGTCAGGCATCCTGACCGTAAATCTCTCTATAAAATTTGGATTGTCTTTTTCAGTCATTTTCAGGGGCCGCAATTATTTATGTAAAACAAGATAGCATCATATTGACATTACTCACAATGACATCATAATGGTGTCAGGCATCAAAATGATGCTATCTGAAAGAGGAGAAAGTAAATGCAAGATGTTCTTTATACCGGGCGTAAGAACGATAGCTTTCAGCTTCGCTTGCCTGAGCTAATGAAGGAAGAAATTCGCCGTATGGCTGAGATGGATGGGATTTCTATCAATTCTGCGATTGTGCAGCGTTTGGCGCGGTGCTTGAGAGAAGAGCGTTCTAATGCAGCTTAGAAACAACGAAACCCCGCAGTGCTCGAACACTAACGGGGCTTCTAATTTGTCAAATACTTTCGGAGTTATCGACATGTCAAGTATAGCAACTCAGATCACGACTATCAACGTTACGTTTCACGGTCAATCTTTGACTACAATTTTCCATGATGGACAGCCTTTTGTGGCTATGCGCCCAATAGTAGAAAATATCGGTATTGATTGGTCTGGGCAGATGGCAAAACTTAAAAATCAAAGAGATAAGTTCGGGTGTAGAGATATCTCCACCCCTTCAAAAGGTGGCGTACAGCAGATGCTTTGCCTCCCACTTCGCAAGCTAAATGGCTGGCTGTTCAGCATCAATCCTGAAAAAGTTCGTGCCGACATTCGCGATAAGCTGATCCAGTATCAAGAGGAATGCTTCAGTGTTCTTCACGAATACTGGACAAAAGGCGAGGTAGTTAATCCCCGCAAAAAGAACCGTCAGTCTTCCGCTACGCAACTAACACCGCTTCGCCAAACAGCAGAGCGCTTGATCGCAACGGGGATTGGGAAGATTTATCCCGATATTTGGAAGCTAGTTCACAACAAATTCGATATTGAACATATTCACCAACTTCAACCAGTACAGATCGGCGAGGCGGTTGAATATCTAACCGCATTAGAAGGCGAGTACTTGGCAAAGGCTGGCAAGCAAATGTCTCTGCCTATTTCTTACCCTATGTCTTACTACGAAAAATATCGCTGGATTGTTGGTGATGATGCTCTATCTGCACCTTGGCGCTATCCGGCTGGAATGCTTACTCCAAACGGTGACTATCCAAACCCATTGGGGCGTATGCTAGGAGATATGAAACAGATGGGATACGAAGTAGAAGCAGCCTTATTTCAACTTCTATCTCTTCAGCACCACCTTGAAACTTTGCGGCAGAAGATAGATAGAATTCAAATGACAATTCGCTAATCGGCCAATATTTCGGCTAATCAACCAGACCTCGCTAATGCGGGGTTTTTTATTGGCGGTAACCATGAGCATTATCGATATTAACACCAGTGACATATTTAACGCTATTGGTGGCGGATCGCCATTATCAATTATAGACAGCGTGCTTCATCCCTCATACGTGATCCGCAAACATGGCGAGGCCACGGTGGCACTTACGTTCAGTGGCATGGCATCAATTCAGCCGATAGGGAGAGCCCAAATAACTAATGCTCCCGTTGAAAGTGGTAAATACCAGTCCATCAATAAGGTTAAAGACCCTTCTAGGGTTAGGTGCTCAATCATTATCTCCGGAATGACTGGTTTCACCGGTACGATCCCCAACATTTTCGACCTTACTTTTACTAGTCAGTCTGACACCTTGAAAACCATCAAGGACATGTTAGCAACGACGGGGATATATGACATTGAGACGCCAAAAGAGACGTTAGAGAGTTATGATCTTGTCGGTCATTCCTATGAGGTTACTCATCAGCAAGGTGTGACGCTGCTTGTGGTTTATCTGGATTTTCAAGAAGTGATGCAGCAGATGGAGGTTTCTCTGTCTGGTTCGCAATCAAATACAAAACTAACAAATGATCAAAAAAGTCTAAGTAATTCTGGCGTTGGGGCTTCCACCTTGAATCCTGCCGGAGCCAAACAATCAACGGTAAATGAGCTAAGTAAGGCGTGGAGCGGCCTAAAATCTTCCGTATCGGAAATTGTTTCAAATGTAGACCAAACGATTACCACAGGATTTCAAAGTGCTCTGGATACTGTGAATAAACCAGTGCTTGAAGTTGTTAGTAGCGCAACACAGAAAGCGGCTGAGTTAACCAAGGAAATTGCAGAGGCGACGAAACCATGATGACAGTATCTATCGAACCTATGAAATCTCAGGAATTCAGTGTGCAACTTGGCGGACAGCAATGCAATATTCGCCTGATACAACGCACCAGTGCCATTTATATGGATTTGACGGTGGACGGCAACCCTATCATGCAGGGCGTACCCTGTTATTTCGGTAACCGTATGGTGCGGTATTCATATCTTGGGTTTAAAGGTGACCTGCTGTTCTTGGATTCGGTAGGACAGAATGATCCGCAATGGGAGGGGTTGGGGAGCCGGTTCCAACTATTCTACTTGGAGGAAGCTGATATTGTATAAACAACACTCTCTCCGCTTCGACTTTACCAATCTTACTAGCTCATTCGATTCATCCGGAAACAACAAGATATCCATAAATAATGTAAAAGCTGTCGTTTCATTGAATGCGGTAGTGGGAAGGACAGGGACGTCAGCGGATATATCAATATACGGACTTGGGCTGGATATGCTTGCAGCGTTATCTGGGCGCGCTGACGGGAATATGTTAGACACGCAGAGAATAAACGTGGAGATATTCGCTGATGATTCGGTCGTGTTTTCTGGAGGAATGACCTCATCAGTTGCAAATATGAATGCAGCACCAGATAGTAATTTGATGATATCTGCTACCGCAAACGCTGATCTGCAAAACATGCCAGCAAGCCCATTCTCTGTAAATGGCGCTCAAAAATTAACTGACGTTATTAATTCAATTTGCAGCACTGCGGGATATCGCGCCTCTTTCCATAAAATGAATGGCATGACGACATCGGGAAGCCCTTATTTCGAAGGTAGCGTATTCGATCAGTTACATCAGATATGCGTCGATTATGGAGTTGCCATGTCGGCAACTCCACCTCAAAAGGTTGACTTTTGGCCTGCAAAAAATACGCGTGATGAAATAATTCCATTTATATCAAAGGATTATGGTCTTATTGGTTACCCAATATTTTCATCAGGCGGGATTATGTTTCAAACTCAATACTCGTCTCTATTGGTTATTGGCCGTTTTATCGAAATGGAGACGGAACTCCCTAATGCCAGCGGTAAATACCAACTTTCAACCGTAAGGCATGAACTATCGTCTTGGGTTTCGGGGGGGGCGTGGCATTCAGTCTGTACTGCATATAGAACCAATAAAGCAAGGGCGGAGGCTCAAAATAAAAATGAATGAAAATTTATTTACCCCAACTAATGCGCAAGCAAGTAATGCAGAGTCTTTTAGTTACGCCTTTGAAAGACTAATGACCGGACTGTTTTTTATTGAGATTGTTAAGGTTAAAGAGGTGAGGGGGGTAGCCCCGAATTTAGTTGTTGATGTACTCCCATTAGTCTCAAGAACTGACCGAACCGGATCAATGATACCCAATAGCACAATCTACAATATCCCAGTATTTCGCCTACAGCGTGGCAGCTCAGCTATTATCATGAACCCCGTTATAGGGGATATTGGGATGATCGCTGTATGCGATAGAGACAATTCAGTTGCCCGAGCCAATTTATCCCAGTCTGTTCCGGGAAGTAATCGAACCCACAGCAAATCCGATGCGCTTTACCTAGGCGGGTTCCTTAACGGCCATCCAACGCAGTTTATTGAGTTCGCTGATAGTGAGTTAAATATCACATCCCCTAATCCGGTAAACATAACCTGCTCAAAGGCGAATATAACTGCTCCTGATGGGGTTGAAATGACAACGCCACTGATGCATGTCACTGGAAACATAACGGCAGGCGGTAACATAACTGACAATGCAGGAACTCAATCTGCTTCCCTCAAAGAGTTACGTGATAAATACAACGCCCACGATCATGATGTTGTTAACGTTCAGGGCGGCTCATCCACTATCACATCCAACACTACGGACAATCAGGTATGACATACAGAACCTTAATGCTTGATCCTGATACATGGGACTTAACGTTAGATGGTAATGGGAACATTGCCATTGCTGATAGTGGTTATGCCGTCGCTCAAGATGTCGCATCAGCCTGCCTGGTGTTCTCTGGTGAGTGTTATTACGACAATACTTTGGGTATTCCGTGGAAAGAAGAGGTCTTGGGTTCGCGCCCCTCCGCTGGCTATATCGCCAAAAAGATGGAAAGTGAAGCCAAGAAATTACCCATTGTGAGCCAAGCGATCGCTAACGTGTTTTTCGACAAAAACACACGTAAAACGCGCGGGGCCATACTGGTGACTGATAGAGATGGAAACCAATCACAGGTAATTCTATGACAACGTTAAAAACAGCGGTTCCCGGTGTAACTATCACAGAGACAGGCTTGCTGGTTCCTGATATTGCTGATGTCCTGTCAGGCAGATTAACGGACCTTGATGCCGCTATGGGGGGCGGAACTAGCCAACCGCTATCTTCACCACAGGGCCAAATATCTCAGTCAGATACAGAAATTATCGCCACAAATTATGATGCATTACTGTGCCTGTTCAATCAGATTAACCCAGATTACGCGACTGGCAGATTTCAGGATGGCATTGGCAGCATTTACTTCATGGAGCGGATCGCTGCGCAGGGAACAATTGTTACTGCGACATGCACCGGTGGCGTGGGGCGGCATATCCCAGCGGGTAGCACGGCGATGGATGAGTCTGGATATATCTATCAGTCAATTAATGGGGCATCCATAGGTTCCAGCGGTCATGTTGACATCCAATTCCAGAATCAGACCACTGGGCCGATCCCCTGCGGGGTGGGGGAACTAAACCAGATTTATTCCACCGGTCTTTCCGGTTGGGACGCAGTAAGAAATGATGCCGCCGGTGTCGTCGGTGTTGATGTTGAATCGAGAGTGGCTTTCGAGACGCGAAGGAAGCAATCGGTATCACGAAACGGCAGAAACACTGACGCCGCAATGCTGGCGGCGCTGCTATCAACTGACGGTGTTTTGGATGCGTATGTGTGGTCAAACCGGACTGACGCAACAGTTAATTCTGGGGCTACAAATTTCCCGGTATTGCGTCACTCAGTATATGCCTGTGTTTATGGTGGCGTGGACGCTGATGTCGCGGAGGCTATATTCACTACTAAAAATCCGGGAGCTAATCTTAACGGTAATGCAACGTTCACTGTCGAAGATAAAGAAAACTATAACGCCCCCTACCCGCAGTACATTATACAGTGGCAAAAAGCTACGCCGTTAAGAATTTATTTTAAGGTTGAAATAGAGACTAATGAAAATCTTCCATCAGACATAAGCAGCCAAATTAAGTCTATGGTGGAAACCGTGTTTAATGGTGGGTATGACGGTATAACAAAAGCAAGAATTGGCGGGAGAATTAACTCAGGAACGTATTACGCACCGATAATATCTATCTCCCCTGATTACGTGAATATATCCTCAATATCTATTTCAGAAAATGGTGTTGATTTTTCCCAGTCACTAACAGCAGGTATTGATCAGATACCTACAATTCAACAGGCAGACATTGAGGTAACACTAATGTGAGCTGGAAAGACACGGTACTAACTCAATATTCAGCAAGTGAAAAGCTCCTTTCCATAATCGATACATTTAATCAGGCTGTGAATTTAGATGAATTCACCGATGAGTTTATTAAAGAGGTGTGGAACGTAAACACATGCGGATCTTTTGGTCTTGATGTGTGGGGGAAGATAGTGAATGTATCCAGATATATTAAGGCGTCAATAGATACCAATAGTTTTGGGTTCTCTGAGGCCAATGACGGCGGGTCATACCCTTCGCCATTCAATGAAGAGCCATTCTATGCCGGAGTACAGGAAACTGAGACAGTAAGGCTGTCGGATGATGCATACAGGACACTCATTCTATGTAAGGCATTTTCGAACATAAGCATTGCGACTATTAAAGAGATAAATAAATTCCTTTCCATACTTTTTAAAGGTAGAGGGAGGGCGTTTTGCGTTGATTACGGAGATATGAGGATGGGGGTTATTTGTGAATTTTATTTAGCCCCATATGAAGTGTCAATTCTTGAGAATTATGAGGTATTACCGATACCAAGCGCGGTTCTTATTACTACACATCAAATAGTTCCGCCATACTTCGGATTTTCATCTGACGCATATCCATTTAACGACGGAACATTTTTCAGAGAAATATAAATGAACAGAAATGACGAACCCAAAAAACAACCAGTCCCATTTGGAATTAATGGCCAGAGAGAGGCCATCATTCCTGACACTCCATCCGGTGATAATTCAGCGTCATACGAGAAGGGGTTCCCGCCAATAACCATGGTTTTAAAGGCTGCTGGCGGATTGCCGCCTAAAGGCCAAGATATGAACCAAATTCTTTATGAGCTTTCGAATTTATTAAGATGGTTCAGTGCCGGAGCTTTAAATACATTTGACGCTGATTTTAATGAAGGAATTGGTGGATATCCAAAGGGTGCGGTAATACTGGGTAATGATGCTGAGACCATATTTATAAACAGGCTTAATGGAAATAAATCCAACCCAAATACCACGCCTACAAACTGGTTTAACTTATCAACCGGATATTTAAAGACGGCTAGCAATCTATCTGAAATAACAGCGGCGGGCCCCGCATCTGTGGCTGCTGCTGTAGCTAACCTTGGTTTAACAGAGGCCGCTGCCGCCGCTGCTGATGCACTGAAAAAAAGCGCCAACCTTTCTGACTTAACCAATAAATCGTC
>NZ_QCZL01000037.1:0-1329 GCF_003634395.1 Yersinia sp. IP36721 | reverse complement strand
CCAATCCCAGCAACTTACCTACCCATGCTCTCAGCGCTACGGCGGCTATCGGCGCGATTGCCGGCGAAACCGTTACGCCTGGTCCTATGACGCAATCCCGTAGAAACGCCATTCTTGACCGTGCGAATCAGGCCATTCGTGACCTGTCGCTGATTGTTGTATCGGTTGAAGCGCGTTTCCAATCCACGCCAGCACTTGCCGCCGCCGTTGACATGATCAGCGCCTGTGGTTTGGTGCCCGGCTTGAACTGAGCAATAGATGAAAATTTTCGCTAGATATCTGAAACAACAATCACCCAGCCCGCAATTAGGCAGTTATGGCCACGGCTGGATTGAATTACCCAACGGTCAACGCTGGCAGCCATGTACCAGCCGAGTGGTGTTTCTAGGGGCGTTACGTAAACCCGTATTGAAAAACAAGCGTCGCCCGTGGTGGTTCCGTTTAATGGGATTGAAAAGGGGGCGCTATGTCGGGCAATAACAATAAATGGTTGGCGATCATTCGTCACAAGGTAACCGGTAGCCACAGTAAGGTGCGTTTGATATGGGAACGTCTACCGGCAGAGCATCGTGGGCTTTTGCTGCATTCAGCCGGGATGAAGTCAGAGCACTGTCGTTACGCATGGGATGATTTTACCCGCGAAGAATTGCACCAGCTTAAACGCGGTATTCAGCGCTTGCGGGCTTTGGTCGATACGTTCGGCGCTGTGGGTTTACTGGATTTTGTGAAAGAGGACAACGTTAGCCTTAAACCGCCGCGCCAATTACAGCCGGTAAACAACTTCGGCGCCGAAATGATTGCAGCCCAATCGATGGTCAATATGCATTACACCGATAATTAAGGGAAAACTATGAAAGCAATAGCGGTAGATAAAAAGGGTTTGATGGAAGATTTTATAACTTGGGGTGTTGCGCCAAATTATGCTCGATTTTTTCTAGCAAAATGCAAAGAGGCTAACGACCAAATTTTATTGGAGCCATTTATGTTTAATGACTCTGAGCATTTAACTAACCAGCACCAATGGTTTGCAGCTAACTCGGCATTTTGGTGCCGTGTTTATCGAGAGGCTGAATGTAATAGAGCGCAAGGGGAAGCATTGGCATCTATTCGTTCTATTTTCTTTGTGGCCGGAATGCTTGGTCAGGGGAGTATTGCCGTAATGATAAGGCAATGGTGGCATGATACTCATGAACTGCATGGTCTACCTTGCCCGAATCAATCCCAGCTATCTACGATGATTGCGCATCACTTTCATTAATTAATCCAAAACCATAAATACCAACGGCCTCCCATCGGTGGCCGGGGATTTTTATTACCTAAATTCGGAGC
>NZ_QCZL01000036.1:0-2483 GCF_003634395.1 Yersinia sp. IP36721 | reverse complement strand
TGGCGAATGACTGCGGCCATTCAGCGCCCAGTAAGCGATTTCACTGACGGGGATATTTTATCCCTGTCTTTGCCGTTTCATGGTGATTACAGCACTGAGCCGGAACCCTCACGGGTTCCTAAAGATATTGGCATCACCGAGCGGGAATTGTGGGCGCAGAACCCAACCGATCACCAATGGCGTAGCCAGTATCTGGGCGAAATGCCCCAGTTCCTTGCCCGTTATTTTGGTGACCGGTATTCCCGTCTCTATGAAACTAAAGGCCGTCGCCATGCCAATACATTCTTACGCACTGCGGTGGGCGAGAATGTATTGCCACGTCTACAGATGGTTAATTGCCAGTACCAACCGGTAATCAAAACGCCCGGCTTTTTACCGTGGCCTTTTTCTGAGGATTTAGAACGCCTGCCATCGTTTGGCCGGGATGAGTTACGCAACCTATCCCACCGGGTAGCTGATTTTATGTCTGAAAGTTTTGCTGACTATATCGAACGTAATTTCACCGACCAGAGCAGCGACCCAAAAGAACTCTGGATACGTACCCAACGCGCTTATATCTACCTTGTAAAACTGAGCAAGCAAGTAGGAACTGAGCCGCCGTACTGGCGGGAATTCACCTCCAGCCGCAAAAAGATCAACCCACGCAAAATTGAATCCGGTTTGCTGCGCATGATGGCGGTTGATTGGTGGCGGGCGCGGTTAAAGCGTCTGCGTGATTTGCGTCGGGAGCATATGGCTATAGCTGTTGGCCAGGTGCAACGTGCGGCTTCGGCTTATGTCAGCCGCTCAACGATGGCCGAGTGGGTAGAACAAAAGAGGAGAAATCGGGAGTTTTTTAAAGCCTTTGAGTTAGAGAATGAAGCTACCGGAGAGCGGGTTTCTCTGGAAAAAATGGTCAACGGCAGTAATACCAATCCAGCAATCAGAAGGTGTGAACTTATGGTTAGAATGCGAGGTTTTGAGGACTTAGCGAATGAAATGGGCTGTGTAGGGGAGTTTTACACCATCACCGCGCCCTCTGCTT
Source organism: Yersinia sp. IP36721 (assembly GCF_003634395.1). NCBI lineage: Bacteria > Pseudomonadati > Pseudomonadota > Gammaproteobacteria > Enterobacterales > Yersiniaceae > Yersinia > Yersinia sp. IP36721. The sequence goes on along the minus strand of NZ_QCZL01000036.1, from coordinate 1,459 downwards.
ATCATGCCGTCCACAGTGGTGGCGGTTTTGTTTCTCAGTGGAACGGTGCCAGCCCACGGCAAACACAGCAATACCTGTGCAGCGTATGGGCTAAATCCCGTGCTGCTCTTGCCCGCGCCGGTATTAGCGTCTTTGGTTTTCGCGTGGTAGAACCACATCACGATGGTACCCCCCACTGGCATGTTTTGTTGTTTATGTTGCCGCAACATGTCGAGCAGGCGCGGGACATTCTTTGTTACTACGCCCGTTTTGAAGATTCTGAAAAATTACAAAGTCCCGAAGCGCTGAAAGCGCGTTTTCACGTTGAATCAATTGATCCTTCTAAAGGCAGTGCTACGGGTTATATCGCGAAATACATCTCGAAGAATATCGATGGTTACGGGCTTGATGGTGAAGAGGACGGCGAAACGGGCGCAGAAGTACGGGAAATGGCCAAAGCAGTAACCGCCTGGGCGAGCCGCTGGCGCATTCGCCAGTTTCAGCAAATTGGTGGTGCTCCGGTGACTGTATGGCGTGAGCTGCGTCGGATTGAAAGCGGTACTGAGTTACCGAACAAAGCGATGGATGCGGTACTGGAAGCGGCTGATACTGGCGATTGGGCGGCATACACCAAAGCCCAGGGCGGCGCATTGGTTGTGCGCCGTGAACTCCGTGTGCGTCTAACTTACCAAATTACCGAAATGGGCAATATTTACGCCGAAGATGTGCAACGTATCCAGGGGGTTTACTCCCCGTTTTTGGGCAGTGAATCCCTTGTTTGTACTCGTGTGGTCAAGTGGAATATTGTGCCGAAGTTGGCCGAGAGCGCAGCGCAGGCCGGTGTTTCTGGCGGCGACGCCGCCCCTTGGAGTTCTGTCCATAACTGTACGCCTGATGCCAGGCTACGATTATCAGAAGAGCTGCGCAGTAGAGGTTTTAAAGGGGATGAGTTCGAACTGACTACCTTAGAACGCGGTAGCAGCCTGAAAATTTATGGCGATCGGTCTATCAGACTGGAGAAAGGTCGGTTAATTGAGGTTTCACCGCAGCCAGAGAACCAGCGCTGGCCGGGATGGAATTGATATGGCTCATGATTTTTCGGAAAAACATGTGGTTAGCAGTTCCATATTTTCAGAAACTATTTATACTGTATATAAACACAGTATTCGTATTGATGGAGGAAACGTGACTGATTTACTTCTTGAATCGTTGGCTTTGCAAAGAATTGATTTAGTTGCAAGGTTAGTCGCGGCAGGTGGCAGTACTGACGGAGATCGTGCGTTGGCCATAGCGTGGATTGCTGAATTGACAATGGATTTAGTCGTTAAGCTAGATGAGTACGAACAAAGAATCCCCCAAAATGGGGGATGCATATCAGAAGGCAGGAACTTGCAATAGCTCTAACATCATTTGCCGTTGTTGAGGGTTTAGACCTTGAACAACGGTTTTTAGTAACTTGTCACCGGTTTTAGCGCTAGGG
>NZ_QCZL01000035.1:0-15209 GCF_003634395.1 Yersinia sp. IP36721 | reverse complement strand
TCGCATGTTCTTGGCTCCAAAAGTGGCGAACTTCTGGAATTTTAACCGTTTTTGCCTCATAACTCACCCGTTTTAGGTGTTTCAATGCTGAAACTGACGCACAAACTTTCCGGTATTTCTCTATCGCTGTTAATCGCCGTCATAATCATCCTTTGAAGCGGAATAACCTCATCTTTGCGATAGGTGTCACGGGCTTTGACCGGGTCGGCCATAATGGCACCGGCACCCGGAATAATTCCCGCCAAGCCAGCAGGGAAGCGGTGCGCAGTCAGAATATCTTGCGCACTGATATTCTTGATGTTGGCAAACTCATCTTTGGCGCTGATATCCCCGATAGGAATAAATTTAATCCCTTCCGGGTCGCCCTTCGGAATGTTCACAAACAGCGTGCTGAAATTGCCGATCCCCTTTGACTGTTCCAGGCTGTTGCAAATCTTGTCCTCGACTTCAGTCGTCAGATTGGGATCATTGGTGTAGATAATTCCGCCAGTGTGCGCCCCGTTATGGTAGTAGCGGCGGCGGAAAATCGTGGCCTCGGAGTTAAGTAGGGCGGCATGAATTCCGCCGATATAATCCGGCAGGCCGTAGACCTGTTGCTGTGGGTCATATTGCTTGAGAAAAATCACGTCTTCCGGGGCATAAACCAGTGGTTCGCCTTTTTGCAAAATCGCGATGCTGTCGTCTTTCCGTACCCGCATATACAACGAGGGTAACGGCAGCAATTCCACCACGTCACCCCAGCCGTTACGCACTTTCAGAATGGCCACGTCGCCAAAGGTCAGATAATCAAATACGCCGGCTTTCAGTTGTTCGTGGGTTAAGCCGCCACTGAGATAATCGGTGGCCACCATGTTGCGGCGAGCATAGAGAACGCCGCCGTGCTGGCCATTAAGATTGACCAATTGCGCTAGCGCGAGTCGGTCAATCGGTTGGCTGTAATGGTTAAAATCACTGTCGTACCAGATTTCTTTATAATCGGTGCCGGTGGTTAAGATGGGTTCCGGTTTACCCAGGCTAACAATGCTCATACTTTTGGCCGCAGAGGTTACCGGCGTGCGTTTGAGTTGGCGTTTATTTTTTTTCATGCGGCGTTGCTCGTTTTCCAAGTGGATTTGCGTTTGTGCTCACGGTCGAGCGGTTCGTTATCAATGGCGTGAGAAATGGCAAAGAACACGTCGGCGTGGCCGGTTTCTTTGCTGCGGTCGGCAACAAACGTCATGCCGCCGCCTTTGGCGGTACTGGTTCGGCGGATAGCCAGGAACGAGGCGGGGATTTCTTTTTGTTCGGCATCCCATTCAATGCGCTGGCTGTCGATTACCTCCACCATTTTCATGACCAGGCGGTTTTTGCTTTCCATGCCGTAATGAATGGCCGTGGCTTCCCGCATGGCAAAGTTCTGTACCAGCTCATACACACCGTTGCCGATGCCGGTAATGTCTACGCCGATATAGGTCATGTTGTAGCGCTGGAATAGCTCCTTTATCTGTCCAGCCTGATAGTTAAAATTCAGTCCTTGCCAGTAGAAGGTGGCCAACACACGGTATTTTTCCCCGTCATACAGCGGCGGGGCAATAATCACAAAGGTGGAGGTATCGCCGGAACGGGCAGGGTCGAAGCCCGCCCAAACTTCCCGATGACCAAAAGGCCGCGCGGCGCTGGGGTCGTGGTCTTGCCAGGCTTCAATATCGACGCCGCATTTTTCCAGCAGGTGAAATTTGAATACGCTGTCGCCGCTGTCCACAAACACGCACATATACAGCATGTTGAAGGTGTCGCGGTTGTACTTGTTACGCAGGCGTTCGATATCGGCCAGATTAAAGCCGCCTGCAATGGCATCCTCCAACGTGATGACATAACGCCACTGGCCATCGGGACATTCGCGCCCGCCGTCGCGGTAATCATCGAAGCCAGGGAAAACTACGTTGCGGCGGTCTTTATCCCCTTGCTTCCATTCGTCCCCTGTCCAGAACGGATAGCCCTGATGGGTTTTGGCGCTGGGGGTAGAGAAATAGGTGGTGCGCCACTTGTCATGGGTGGCCATGGCGCTGGCCACTTCATTTAGCTTGGCAAAGTTCGGCACCCATAGATATTCATCGCAATACAGGTGGCCACTGTAAGACTGGGCGGTATTTTTGTTGGTGGAAAGGAAACGCAGTTCCGCGCCGTTACTTAAACGGATCGGGTTGCCGGTCAGCGTCACCCCGAAATACTGCTCGGCAATATTGACGATGTAGGAGCGGAACACCTCCGCCTGAGCGCGAGAGGCGGACAGGAAGATTTGCGGATCGCCGGTTAAAATGGCGTCTTCCAGGGCTTCAAAAGCAAAGTACCAGGTCGCGCCAATCTGGCGACTTTTCAGAATATTGCGGATGCTGTAGTGCTTATTTTCCCGCAAATATTTTTGATACTGGAAAAGCGTTTCGCCGGAGAAAGACTCCAGTTCTTCCGCTGTTACGCCGGAAATATCATTTTTACGGTATTTGCGTTTCTTTTTGCTGCCGTCTTCTTGCTCGCCTGTGACTTCCCCGGCTGAATAGCTGCCTTGGGCTTGGGCTTGAATGGCCGCCAATTTTTCGGCGTGTTTACTGGCCTGAATCCGCAGTTTGCAGTGTTGAGCAATCAAACTGTCTAATTCTTTTAATTCCAGTTCACTTTTATTGTCGCGATGGGTTAATACCATCACGCGCCGGTTAATTGCCTCCTCAATGCTTTCATGGCTGAGCATATCTGCCCAACTCCACTTTTGCGCCCAATAGTAAATGATCCGCGCATTAGGCAGATTTAATTCCGTGGCAATTTCTTTCGGTGTCCATCTTTTTAAATAAAGCGAACGTGCCACACCGATAATAGTTTGTGTGTATTTGGCCATAGGCCGAATTATGCGGTGTTTATTTTGCTCTGACGTTATTCATCAATCTGTTCAGTTCGGGTAAAGGGGCATATCCGAATTGAACCGAAATAAGCTAAGTGCGGTAGATGAAATAATCCGTAATACTGCACATCTCGAAACAAACACAATATTTAAAAGTAGGTTTATGTCTAATTCGCATTTAATGACTGACTGGATTTGTGTTTGCGCTGAGGGGGAAACCGTTGACGGGCGTGAAATTAAAAGACAGTGGATCACTGACGCCGCCGAAACCTATAACCCGCAATTGTATACCGCGTTGTTGTGGCCTGAGCATTCCCGCAATTTTGGCAATATGGGGCAGGTACTTGAATTAATGAGTGAGGAAGGCAGCGATGGCGTTATGCGACTTTACGCCCGGCTCTGCCCTAACCTCTCTCTGATGCAAGCCAATGTGGATGGGCAACTGATTTTTTGTTCCGCTGAGTTTACGCTTGACGGCAACTTTCGAGGAACAGGGAAAAGTTACCTAGAGGGGCTAGGGGTCACAGATGAACCCGCCAGTGTTTACGCCGAAAGAATGCGTTTTAACCGCCGTAATAAAAACAAACGCTATGGCGCGTTAAAGCCATTGGTTATTGATGAAGTTACAGAAATTAAAGAGGCTCGAAAAATGGCAGGTAAGAATAAAAGTAAATGGCGCAGTCTGTTTAATATTCAGGACGATGAACAACCAGGTGAAGAAACTACACCCGTGGATGACGATAAAGTCCAGGTATTAGCGCAGGCGGTTGCCGATTTAGAATCACGAGTAGCGTCACTGGAAAATAAGACCGAAGCGACCGACACCGCCGTAGAAGAAGTGGTTGCGGATGTGGAAGTGGTGAAAGATGTGGTCGACACCGAAGACTTTGCCAGATTACGGGATAATTTACCGGGCATTATTAAAAACTTTGGCAAGCTGGATAATAAAGTGACCACGTTGCCGAAAAAATATTCCAAAGGTGAAGGGAAAAAACCGTTTAAATTCCTTTAAACCAACGACCACCTTTTATTCATTTTAATTTCACCGTAAAGGTGGGGGATAGCTATGCAATTAAATCAACGCGCGCGTCAATATATTGACGCTTACAGCGCCCAATTATCGCAGTCTTATAACGTCAGTGACGCGTCACGTTATTTTTCACTCACCGACCCGAAAGAAACTTTATTGCGTGATGCGTTACTGGAAACAGCCGAGTTCCTGAACATGATCACCGTGGTTGATGTTGACCAGCTTCAAGGGCAAGTGGTGGCGGTGGGCAATCCGGGGATTTTTACCGGGCGTAAAGAAGGTGGTCGTTTTATCCGCCCAACCGGCGTATCCGGTAACGAATATAAGCTGGTTGAAACAGATTCTGGTGCGGCACTCACCTGGGCAATGTTGTCTGTTTGGGCTAACGCCGGTGACGAAAACGAGTTTTTCCAGCGGATGCAGGACTTTACCAATCAGTCCTTTGCGTTGGATATGTTGCGCATTGGCTTTAATGGCAAGAGAGTGGCCAAGTCAACCAATCCAACGGAAAACCCGAACGGGGAAGATGTGAATATTGGTTGGCATGAGTTGGTGCGTCAGTACAAGGAAGGTCAGCAAATTATTTCGACGCCGGTCACGCTGGATGCACAGGGTGACTACAAGTCCTTGGATGCGATGGCCTCCGACCTGATTAACGCCAAAATCCCGCAGCAGTACCGTAATGACCCGCGTTTAGTGGTGTTGGTCGGGGCGGATTTGGTGGCCGCGGAACAATATCGGTTGTATCAAAAAGCTGACCGCCCAACGGAGAAAATCGCCGCACAGATGCTGTCTGACTCCATCGCCGGACGTCCTGCCATGGTGCCACCGTTTATGCCGGGTAAACGTATGACCGTGACCACATTGGCTAACTTACATATTTACACCCAGCGTGGCACCCGTCAGCGTAAAGCTGAGTTTGTCGAAGATCGCAAGCAGTTCGAAAACAAATATCTACGTAACGAAGGGTATGCGGTGGAGTACCCAGAGCTGTACGCCGCCATTGATGAATCTGCCGTCACCATCGGTGAAGTCAAAGAGCCAAGCGATCCGAAAGTCGGCGAATAAGGGGCAATCATGGCTTTATCACCGGCACAGCGGCATACGGCCATGATTGAGGCGCAGCGCAAGCTGGATAACCAGCAGGCGCTGGCCGGTTCGGTCAGTATGCATCTGCAAAAGATGGCCATCAGTCACGATGCCGAACGACTGCGCGGTCTGACTCGGGTAGAAAAAACGCGGCTGAAAAGCCAGGAATTGTTACCGCGCTGGATGCCGACCGTTGAGCAGTATCTGTCCGATGGGGAGGTATACAGCAATCCGGTTTTCGCTTACTGCATCGTCTGGTTGTTCGATATTGGCGATTTTGATCGGGCGTTGGCTTGGGCGGATATCGCCATTGAGCAGAAACAACTTACCCCGTTCGGCCTGCGGCGCGGATTTGCCCCCTTTGTAGCCGATACGATTTTAGCCTGGGCAGAGCAGAGTGTTTTAGAGGGACAGAGCATAGAGCCGTATTTCTCGCAGGTATTTGAGAAAGTACGCGATCAGTGGCAGCTGTATGAACAAATCAGCGCGAAATGGTTCAAGTTCGCCGGTCTGCGCCTGATTAGCAACGATAAAGGTGAGCCGTTACCCAGCGCCATCAAGGATGTGGCCAGCTTGCAGGAGGCTGATGCGTTACTGGCCAGCGCTCACCGGTTCCATTTCGGGTGCGGGGTGAGAACCTACCGGCAGAAAATCGCCGCCCGGCTGCGGGCGCTGGAGAAAGAGTAAAGACTACCGTAAGCCAAAGCGGGCGCGGTGGAGGCTGCAATCTACAGGTTTGCAGGCCGTGGAAATCGGTCTGCCCGCTTTTTCGGGAGTCTTATGTTTAGCGGTAAAGAGATTGATTATCAGGATGTTTTGTTAACTAACGACGGTTTTTGGCCAGACCTCAATTTGAGGGACTTTCAGCGTAGTCGCAGTATTCCGGCGGATATCGATGCCGATACCTTGGCTAACGCCTTACTGGCCAGTGTGTCCGAAGTGAATTTAGACCTGCGCCCACTGGCTGCGGAGCTGAGGGATAAGGGATACCCACAGGCCGCAGATGCGCCGGGTATCACCATGAACGGGCAAACGGCCTTGATTGGGCAGTATAAAAAAGCGGTGTTTGCCAGGGCAAAAGCGGATTTGCTGGGCGAGTATTCCACCCAGTTTAGCCGGGTGCCGAATGCGGGGCAGGAAAACCCCGAAACCCGCAGCCGCTTGCTGGCTGAGTCCAGCACGGTACTGCGCAATATGAAGGGCGTCGGGCGATGTAGTGTGAGGATGATATGAGTAAGCTCCAGCGTTTAACCGCCTTTATTGAGGCCAATTTACCGGAGCGGCTACGCGGGCTGGAATTTGACAGCGCAATGGATGAGGTGAGTTTTATTCCGGCGCAGCGGGATTTGGGGCTAGACCAGTATCAGCTGGCGCTAATGACCTTTGATGCGGTGCTGTCATGGGGACGTTTCCCGTACCGCGACTATGATCCGCGCAACCTGTGTGCCTTGCTGATGATTTGGGGGATAGAGAACTCGCCCGACAGCGGCGAGGCGATAGAGCCACCGAACCTTGATATTGACGTGATCGACGAAAAAACCGCGATGGTGGTGGTGTCTCTCTCTCTTTCAGAATCCCTGAGCATTGTCAGGGATAAAAATGGGGAGTTGCCTTTCGAAGGCGATAAATGGCGTCTGACTGACCCAAAGCTATGGATAGCCATGCAGGGAGAAGTCTTTGGCGCAGATAGCACCGGTGCGCCGTTGGGTGAAGCCTGATGATTGTTAGTGGCGAGTTGAGCGCTAAACAGTTAGCGGAACTGAAGGAAGCGCTTAGCGGGCTGGAATTACCGGCTAAGAAGCGTCAGCGGCTGTTATGGCGTATCGCCAAATTCGGGGTGATGGTTGCCGCCAAACGTCATGTGCGTAACCAGCAGGCACCGGATGGCACCCCGTGGGCAGAGCGCAAGACCCGCCGGCGCGGCAAGATGTTGCGCAATATGCCCAAATTGCTGCATATCCGGGAAATGCCGGAGGCCGAAGCGGTGCGGTTGTACCTGCAAGGCGGAAGTTATCGCAACGGGGAAAAACCGGTACCGGCGGGCGTAGTGGGCTACGGCCAGCAAAACGGTATGAAGGTGAATATTCATCGTCGCACCGTGACGAAAACGGCAGAGCCAGAACGACCAGCCACCGTTCGTCAGGCAAAAAGGCTGCGGGCGCTGGGATACAAGGTCAAAAAAGGCAAGCGCTGGCGTAAGCCGTCTTACAAAGAAATTGTGAGCACCATGCGGTTTGCCCAGGCGGGGTTACTTATCCGAAAACTGAGCGGCAAAGCAGTCAAGAGCAGTTGGACAGTAGACGTCCCTGCCCGCCCGTTCTTGGGGATGAGCGACGACGATTTTAATAAAGCCTTAGCGCGTCAGTTGCAGGCCATTGGGTTTGGCTAGGACGTCAAAGCACAGGATAGGAAGGGGTAACGATGAGTTGGCCAAACGTACAGATTAACCAGGTTAACCAGCTACAGGGGGAAACCAAAGAGATTGAGCGCGCCGTGTTGTTTGTTGGCCTGGGAAAAACCAACGGCGGCAAAACATTGGCGGTCAACACCCAAACGGACTTGGATGTGTTGCTGGGTGAAGCCGATAGCCCGCTAAAAGGCTGCGTCAACGCCGCGATGCTCAACGCAGGCCAGAACTGGAGCGGGTTTGTGCATGTGCTGGCAGAAGCCAAAGAGGGCGGCGCCACTGAGGCATGGGTTGATGCGGTGAGACAGTCCCAGTCGGTGGCCAGCGTGGAAGGTGTGGTGTTAACCCTGCCGGTGGATAAGGCGATGATTAACGCTGCCGCCAGTTTGCGAGCGGAATTACTGGCCAAGTTTGGCCGCTGGACGTGGTTTATTCTGGCGGTGGATGGAGCGCAGGATGCGGAAGATTGGGCAGAGTATTTAATTCGCTTGGGCGAACTGCAAAAAGGGATTGCCGCGCCAGCGGTGCAACTGGTGCCGTGTTTGTGGGGTAACGAGCCGGGGGTATTAGCTGGCCGTTTATGTCATCGGGCGGTGACCATTGCAGACAGTCCGGCGCGAGTGGCTACCGGTGCCTTGCTGGCGATGGGCAGCGATACTTTGCCCGTGGACGGCAACGGCGAGGTGCTAGATTTAGCCACCTTACAGGCGTTGGAAGCGCTGCGCTACAGCGTCCCGATGTGGTATCCCGATTATGACGGCCTGTATTGGTCTGATGGTCGCACACTGGACGCTGAAGGTGGGGATTATCAGGTAATAGAATACCTGCGCATTGTGGATAAAGCGGCGCGTCGGGTGCGTTTACAGGCGATTGCCAAAATTGGTGATCGGTCGTTAAACAGTACGCCGGGCAGCATTGCCGCACATCGTTCATGGTTCGCTAGATCGCTGCGGGAAATGGCGAAAAGCACCCAGATTAACGGCGTCACCTTCCCCGGCGAAGTGAAGCCGCCGAAAGAGGAGGATGTGGCCATTACGTGGCGAACTGCCACCAAAGTGGAGATTTATATTGTGGTTCGTCCTTATGAATGCCCGAAAGGCATTGCGGTGAGCCTGATGCTGGATACCTCACTGGAGAAAAGCGCATGAGTAGCCGTATTTCAGGCCAGTCCGTGGACGTCAGCATGAACGGCGAATTGATCCACGTAGAGAAAATCGGTCTGACCATCACCGATAACAGCAGCGCCGCCCAGACGCAGGGCGTCCCGGATGGCCATGTGAGTGGAGACGTTAGCGGCGAGGGGGATATTGAGGTCAGCACCAAAATGTTGCCCCAGTTAACCGCGATGGCAGCTAAAGCTGGTTCGTGGCGCGGGATTGAACCCTTTGATTTGCTGTTTTACGCCAAGGCTGGAACGGAGGAATTAAAGATAGAGGCATTCGGCTGCAAGCTGAAAGTGGATTCCCCGCTGGATCTCGATCCCAAAGGCGGCAGCGTGTTAACCCACAAACTGAAGTTTTTCATCACCAGCCCGGATTTTGTGCGTATCAACGGCATTCCGTATCTGGAAGCGGAAGCCACGCGCAATCTGATTGGCTAAGGGGCAGGGATGCAGGAGCATGAAAAAAGCATCATTGGGCTGGCCATTATCGGTGCGGTGATTGCTTTGGGTAAGGCGCTAACCAGTGATGAACCCATTACCGCCCGCTTGTTTATTGGTCGGGTGATTTTAGGTTCTGCCACGTCAGTGGCCGCTGCGGCGGTGTTGGTCTGGGTGCCGGGATTGTCCCCGCTGGCCATTACCGGATTGGGTGCGGCATTAGGCATTGCCGGACATCAGGCGGTGGAAGTGTGGTTGCGCCGCCGTGGCAGCAGCCTGTTAAAAGGAAAGAAATAATGACGTTAAGTGAAAAGCAGCAGCTCTTTACCCAACTGACCGCCCAACTGATCCAATGGGCGGGAGAGCGGGGCTACCGGCTGACCTATGGCGAAGCCTATCGCACAGCGGAACAGGCGGCACTGAATGCCAAATCGGGCAAGGGTATCAGTAACAGCCTGCATACCCAGCGGCTGGCGGTGGATTTTAATCTGTTTATCAACGGGCAATACCAGACCAAAAGCGAAGCCTATCAGCCGCTGGGCGAGTATTGGGAATCGTTAGGGGGCAGTTGGGGAGGGCGTTTTAAGTCTAACCCGGACGGCAATCATTTTAGCCTGGAACACAATGGGGTGCGCTGATGGTTAAGGTACTGGCGCTTATCGTGGCGGCGTTCGTCGCGGGCTGGTACGTCAATGACCTACAGCATGACAGCGCCGAACTGAGTATAACCCGCGCAGCCAATCAGGCGGCGGAGAACGCCAGGGTGAAAATGGAGGGAGTGGCCAGTGAGTCAGCCCGTCAGTTGGAAAAAACGCTGGAAGGGTTACACAGTCAAGAAGGGCAATTCCAGCAGGTTATTCATACGGAAATTATTAAGCCGGTTTTTACTAATGTGTGTGCTACTGATGAATATGTCCGGTTGTTCAACGACAGCACCACTGCCGCCGAGCGTACCTTATCAGGCCAATCTGTTAACACCGTGCAATAAAGTACTTCCGCGCTTGGGCGGGAATACCGGCAATGATTTTGATAACGCATTACGCGCCTATCGCAGCTTATATACTTTATGTGCTGCCCGGCATAATCAATTAATTAATGAAATCAATACGCGACAAGGAAATAAATAACATGGCTGATAAACATAAAATCACATTAACCGTTAATGGTGTCGATATTACTTTTGAACCAAATACCACCGCCTATAACAGTTTTATTAATGATATGGCGATGGATAATAAAATTGCGCCAGCGTTCCAATATCTGCGCCGTATTGTCAATAAAGACAATAAAGAAGCGCTCGATGATATTTTAAAAGTGCCGGGTGCCGCCTTGCAATTGGCCGGAAAGATTAACGAGGTGTATGCCCCACAGTTGGAAATTGAAGTAAAAAACTAACCCAGCGCCTACGGGCAATAGAAAATAATAGTCTTGAGCAATTTCTTATTTTACGCCGTCATTATCTTCCCCATGAAAATGACGAGGTAGAAAACCTTGCCCGTGCGCTGTGGTTAGATAATCGCTATTGGGAGAATACCCGGATAGCTATTGCCAATGGTATTGGCGTGGCATTTAAAGGCGAATAATGAGAACGCTCGATTTTACCCTTAGCCTGATTGATAAATTAACCCGCCCGTTAAAACAGGCGCAAGCCTCGGTGAAAGGGTTCGCAGAAACCTCACAGGCGGCGTTTGGCAAAATTGCCGTGGGCGGGGCGGCATTATTCGGTGTGGTGCAGGGTATTCGGGGTTCCCTCGGTCCTGCCCATGAATTCGCTACGGCATTAAATGAAGCCAGTGGCAACGGGGTGAGTGATAACGCCCTGAAAAAAATGAGCGGGGACGCCCTGAAATTCAGTATGCAATACGGGCGTTCGGCGGTGGAGGTGATCAAGTCCTCGGCGGATATCCAGAGCGCCATTGGCACTATCAGCGATAGCGAGTTACCGCGTTTTACGCTGGCCACCAATACCCTTGCTGCCGCGATGAAAACCACCGGCAGTGAAGCCGCCGCCTACATGGGGCAAATGTATAACCAGTTTGACAGCTACGCCGACCGTATTGGCAAAGTGAAGTTTGCCGAAGAAATCGCCGGTAAAACCGCCTATATGAAACAGGCATTTGGCGCAGATATTCAGACCATTGCTGACCTGATGCAAGGGGCTAAAGGGGTGGGTTCCAACTATGGCGTCGGGATGGATGAACAGCTGGCGGTGCTGGGGCAACTGAAAAAGACCCTCGGCACTGAAGCCAGCGGCAGCTATGAAACCTACATGAAAGCGGCGGCAGATGGGGCTAAAACCCTTGGGTTGAGTTTTGTCGATGCCTCCGGGCAGATGCTGACTATGCCGCAGATGCTGGAGAAATTGCAGGGGCGATACGGCAAAACCATTGAGGGCAATCTGCAAGCCCAGGCCGAACTGGATAAAGCCTTTGGTGACGGCTCGAATGTGATTAAGCAACTCTATGGCAACGTGGATTTGCTGAAACGCAATATCGGCGAGCTGGGCAGCAATGACGGCATGAAGCGCGCCGGTGAGATGGCCAAGAAAATGGCCGATCCATGGGAACGGCTGATGGCTATTTGGACGGGGATGCGCACTATTTTGGGCTTAACCTTGCTGCCGGTACTGTATCCGATCATGGATAGGGTATCGGCTATTGGCGAGAGATTCGCTCGCTGGATGCAGCTTTTCCCCAATATCGCCCGAGTGATTGGCTATGCCATGTTGGCCTTGCTGAGTTTCGCCGCTGCCGGTGCTGTCGCTAATATTGTGGTGGGTATCAGTATGTTTCTGTGGCAGGGACTCAAGGCGCTGTGGTGGGCATTGTGTGCCGTGACCAAAATCCACACAGTGGCTATCTGGCTATATAACACCGCCATGATAGCCGCGAACGCCACCATGCGGGTGATGCGCGGCGTGTTGCTGGCGGTACGTATCGCAGCCATATCGGCGGGGATTTCCTTTAGCTTCCTGACGTGGCCGGTGTTGCTGGTGATTGCCGCTATTGCGGCCTTGGCCGTGGGTATTTACTACCTGATCCAATATTGGGATGAGATCAAAGCGGCTATTGCCAATACCACCGCATTTCAGTGGTTAGCGGAAGTGGTGACGTCGGTCGGGGAAACCTTTAGTCAGGTATGGCGCTGGATTGCAGAAGGCTGGCATGGGTTGGTTGCGTCTATCAGCGGGGCGTCCTTGTTGGACGGACTCAGTGCGATGGCCGACAGCATCGGCAATGTTTTTAGCGGGTTATGGGACTGGCTGAAAAGTACCTTTGCTGAAACCTACAACTGGATTATTGAAAAGCTGAATTATATTCCCGGCGTCAGTATTGAAGCCAAAGCTATTGGGGCGATGCCCGTCGCTGCACCGGCGTATCAAACGGTATTAGCCGATAATAACAACCCGATGGCCAGTGCCAATAATTTAATGACCGGTGGACAAATAAAAGGAATTGGCAGTGGTGGTATTAATAAAGAAATAAACAGCAATAGCAAAACCACCACAGATAACCGAAAACACTTTGAAAATGTCTATATCACCCAACAAAAAGGTATGACGCCGGAACAACTTGCGGAATGGCAGGAGCTAAATTAAATCATGGACGTAAAATATATTGACCTGCTCATAATCGATGGCGACTTTTCATTAAACTCCGGCAATGAACCGATATTGTGTCATAACCGTATCAGTATTGGGCAGGATTGTGTTCACGCCATTATTGAAAGTGGATTAACCACCCGATTAATTGCCGAGCGCAGTCCCACCTTGCGGGCAGATATTATCACTCAGTTAATGATTCTACTGGAAGACGATGAACGTATTGTGCCGGGCACTGTAGTGATTAATGAAGAAACGACCCAACGGTTATGGATAACCGCAGAGACCTACGATTTTGGCGCGATTTCGGTCGGGGCTGATTATGAATAAAAAACCTGAAATTGATTATGAGCAGGTATTAAAAGACAGCGGAATGCCGGTGACCGAAACCGATATCCGACAGAAATTTGATGAACTGGTGGATGAAGAGGGACTTATCACCAACACCTCAAAAATGTCCCCGTTCTGGCGGCTGATTAAGACCATTGTCACTCGCCCAGTGTTATGGCTCAACGAGGTGCTGATTAATACCGTGCTGGCCAATATGTATCTGGCCACCGCCAGTGGCAGATTTTTGGACGTATTCGGCTGGAGTGTCAACGCCGAGCGAAAACCGGCCACCGCTGCCCGTGGCCAGTTGCGTTTTTACAAACTGGACGCCACTCAGACCGTCGTTATTCCGGCCGGAACGGTTATCCAGACTGAACGCATTAACGGCACGATTTACGCGGTAACGGTCAGCGCGGATACCCCCTTGGCCGCAGGCAGCGCCAGCGCTTTGGTGCCGGTATTGGCCAGCGGTGCCGGTGGTGCTTTTAATCTGGCTCCAGGTTATTACCGGATTTTGCCGGAGGCGGTGAACGGCATTGAACGGGCGCAGAACGAGGAAGGGTGGTTGTTGGCTCCCGGCGCAGATAAAGAAACAGACGATGATTTTCGTGACCGCTGCCGTAACCAGTTCAATCTGGTGGGCAACTACCACACCGATGCGGTGTACCGCAGCATGATTGCGGGTGTGGTGGGATTGTCCATCGACCGAATTTTTTTCCAGCACGATGCCCCACGGGGTGCAGGCACCGCTAACGCTTATCTGTTACTGGATTCCGGTTCCCTGTCCCAGCCGTTTATAGATGCGGTGAATGATTACATTACCAATCAGGGGCACCATGGCCAC
Source organism: Yersinia sp. IP36721 (assembly GCF_003634395.1). Classification (NCBI taxonomy): domain Bacteria; kingdom Pseudomonadati; phylum Pseudomonadota; class Gammaproteobacteria; order Enterobacterales; family Yersiniaceae; genus Yersinia; species Yersinia sp. IP36721. The sequence goes on along the minus strand of NZ_QCZL01000035.1, from coordinate 1,436 downwards.
GGCGACGATATGCAGTGTATGCCGTTGCCGGAAACCCTGCATAACCTGCGGGTGACACTGTACGTCAGTAATAAACAAAATCTGACGGCAGATGAATTGGCCGGATTGGCCAACGGTAGCGAGAACATGATCCGCTGCGCTTTCCGTCAGAACGCCACCTATGCGGTGCGTAAAACGTGGCCGTATTCCCGTTTCTCGTTTTCCAATCTGGGGCGGGAGCTGCACAAGGCGTTTCCGTTGATTGAGTCACTGGATTTTTCCCTGGGCGATATCGTGAGCGAACTCAACGTGCCGCGCCTGAATACCCTGACCGTGGATATTAAAGATGCCTGATTTTAAACGCCGTTTAAAAGCGCTGCGCTTGCCCTCGTGGATGGATCAGGGCGAACCGGCCAAATTGCTACGAGCCTGCTCCCGTTTCTGGCTGTGGGTGAATGGCTGGCTGATATGGCCACTAAATCAAATGGATGCCTCCACCTGCGCGGTGCCGTTGCTCAATGTGCTGGCGTACCAGCGGGATATCAGCCGCTTTAACGGGGAACCCCTTAGCCTGTTTCGAAAACGGGTGGAATACGCCTTTATCAATGCGGCGGACGCCGGTTCGAAAGCCGGGTTTATTGCCATTTTTGAGCGTCTGGGCATTGGTTATGTGGAATTGCTGGAGCGCCAGCCGGAGGTGGATTGGGACGTGATTCAGGTGCGGGTAACCGATAGCCAGATTGCCGGTAACAGCGATTTGCTGATGCAGATCATCCGCCAGTATGGCAAGACCTGCCGCCGTTACCGCTTCGAGGTGATGACCAACAGCGGGTTACACCTGCGTGCCGGTTGGGCAGGCAATGAATATCTGTGTTACCGCGCCAGTAGCGGGGTAAAGAGCAATCAGGCCAATGTGGCCGCGGCGTTTTCCGCCTCATTAAACAGGAAGTAATTATGTCTCAATCTATCATTACCACCGCCTTTGAGCAGTGGAAAGCGCAGGAAGCCGCAGGCGGCAACACCGTGGTGCTGGATGAGTTTGTGTTGGCCAATGTGCCGGGACTGGATCCAGATGCACCGATTGCCCGCACCGAAGGACTGCCGCCAGCGGAGCAGATTGTTCACCGCCAGCGCGTGAATAAAACCGGTGTAGTGAATAACAATGCGGTGGTGTATTCGGTCACTATCGGTACCGAAATCGGCGATTTCGATTTCAACTGGATTGGCCTGGTCAATCAAGCCAGCGGCACGGTGGCGATGATTGTTCACGCTCCGACTCAGCGCAAGATTGCCAACGCCAGTGGTCAGCAAGGCAACGCTTTAACCCGCAGTTTCCTGATGGAGTATGACGGTGCGGCCAGTGAAACTGCGATCAGCATCCCAGCGGAAACATGGCAGATTGATTTTACCGCTCGCCTGACCGGCATTGATGAAATGCAACGGTTGATTAACCTTGA
>NZ_QCZL01000034.1:0-4743 GCF_003634395.1 Yersinia sp. IP36721 | reverse complement strand
TTGCAAGGCAACGTGGTGAGCCAGTGGGAAACCGTCGTGACGCTAACGCTGGCGGCAGACCTGCAAGACTACCAGGACAACCGCGGGTTTATGCATCGGGTGTTTGCCGTGGCCAGCATCGATGTGGCGGGGAATATCACCGATTTGCGGCCTAAAGGTTCGTTGGGCGATCAGCAAGGCAAGAGTGATTTTCTGCGTAAGGATGACAATCTGGCGGCGCTGAAAGATAAGGCTGAAAGCCGTAAAAGTTTGGAGCTAGGTGCATTAGCGCTAAAAGACACATTGACGGCGCAAGATGTTGCAGCATTACCAATGATGATGTTGCCGTTGGACAAAGACCTAAACTTGATTGGCTCTAGGGATGATAGAGGTATCTGGTTCCAGCAAACAGACCGAAAGGCAACCTCAGAGGATCATTATCCTATGATGGCGAGTGGGACATTACTGGTTACACCTTCTGCATACGGATGCCAGCAAGAATACACGACCTACTCTGGACGGAAGTTTATTCGCGGGCTAACCGCATTGTGGACGGGTAAGGGTCCGTGGGGAGAATGGGTTGAATTATACAGTCCAAAATACAAGCCTACATTATCAGATTTAGGTGCAGCAGCGGCTAATGATGTGGTATCTCGCACTCAAGGCGGGACATTTGAAAAGGCTTTGCATGTGCGAGATTTGTTCAGCGCAGGCAATATCAAATCTGAAAGTAATATCGATGCCGTAGGGGTAGTTACCTCTCGGAGTAAAATTGAATGTCGCTCGCCGGGTTCTGATGCTTATGCGGCTGGATTCCGTTGTTATATCAAAGCACCGTCCACCTCTATCACTACAGATTATGTTAATTACCACCCTGAATACGGTGAACAGTGGATGTTTGCAACGAATTATACTTTTGCTACAGGGGATTTTGAGTTAACAGCACGAGGTAATGTTGTTTCTTATGGTTCGGTTCGGGCAGGAGGTCCTAGTGGCGGATATCTTGATGGCAACGGCAATATTGCAGGTAGAGCGTGGGGGGGAGGTGGAGGGACAGGCGACCTTTTGAGCTTTATTAATAATAAAATTGCCGGAGTCCTCGCTCAATTTGGTAAGCGTCACTTCTCTGGTGCAGATTACATCCGTATTCCCGATGTGCCCGGTGGTTTAATTATTCAATGGATGAGCGGTCCAGTATCAGTTGCGGAAACTGTTGATTACCCTGTTCTGGCTTTCCCTATTGCGTTTCCATCGGCATGTCTGATGGCATTTGCTACCACTAAAGGGGATGACACCCGAAATCCAGACATCATGTTTCAAACGTCATGGTGGAATAACTCGCAAGTTAAAGTGTTCCCGCAATGGTTTGGTACGGGTGTTCAACACCTGAACTACCCACTTATTTTAGCCATTGGCTATTAAGGATAAAAAGTATGACTTATTTCTCAGAGTCCACAGGCGGTTTTTATCCTCAGGAGTGGAAAGATGAGTATCTTGCGGCCAATAACTGGCCGAGTGATGCAATCTTACTCACCAAGAGCGAATGTGCGAAATATTGGAAGCAATCTCCCCCTGCGGGAATGACGCTTCATGCTAAGAGTGGACGACCTGTCTGGATTGATATTCCGCCGCCACGGCCATTAACAATGGAAGAGTTAGTTGCTGCTGCCGAGGCTAAAAAGAATCTTTTGATGAGCACTGCTACACAGGAGATGGCTCCATTACAGGATGCTATTGAGCTAAATATAGCCTCGGAAAGTGAAGTGACTCATTTAACAGCTTGGAAAACTTACCGAGTGTTACTAAACAGGGTTGATACAGCTACAGCCCCGGACATTGACTGGCCAGAGGCACCCGCCGATGTGGCGTAAAGCAACCCTATCCATTCCCAGCAATATGACTGCGCTCAATTGCGCCATATTGCCTGTGCATCCATGGGTTTACGGCGTTGGTCGGGCTGAGGCGACGGGTAACTATCTTAGCCCACAAAATGCGGTGGATTATCTGGCGGGTAAGTTAGCCGGACACGGTGGCGAACAGTGCGTGGTGGTGTTGATGGTCTGCGCCCATACCCACGCCGAATTTATGCCGCTATTACAGCAGTTTTCTGATGTGTTGCCTTTGCCGGTGTATTCGCAGGTATCACGCATGGCCAGAACGGCGGCGTCACTGGCTACCACCAAAATGCAGTTGCCAGCTCAGAACGCAGGCGGTTTGCCACTTCCTCAACCGCTTTCCACTGCGACCAGTCGAATGGCGCTGAATGCCCGGCGTATTGTCGAAGCCAAAACTGCCGCCGCAGGCGGGGCAAGTGTGGGGGGGTTACAAGCGGCGTTAACCCAATTCACCGCAGCCAGAGAAAGTGCGTTGGGCAAGATTGCCGATGCGCTCAGCGGATTACTGGCCGGAACGGCAGTGGCATGGGTATTTACCGCCAATGGCACCGCCGCCCATGTGGCCAGCGAGATGAGAAAGAACGTACCGCAGCCGGACGCAGTTTTTACGTTGGCCACCTTGTTTGCCGGAGAGGATTTAACCACGCTGGAGGCGATGATCCATGACACAGATAGTCATGCTGGCACTGGACGGTGAGGCCATTCCATTAAAAGGATTGACCGTCACCCCGACCATGCAATTTCAGGAAAAAGACCAGAGCGGACAGACATCGAGCACCGCCACCGCAGAGCAGGGCATCAAAGCCAAAGAACTGCGCATTTCCGGTTTAGTGCCATTTAGCACGCCGGAGGTGTTAACCCGCATTTTTGCGTTGGCAGAAGCCAAAGGCGCGGGCGGTGGCCTGAAAAGATACCGGGTGGCCAATCAGGTGGCGCAGGCGATTAACTTTCGTCAGGCGACCTTTACCGGCGCGATTGATGCGCCTAAACAGGATGGGAAAATGGCGTGGTTAGTCACCTTCACCTTGAAAGAATTTATGAGTGTGCCGGAGAAAAAAGAAGCCCGTGCCGGGAGTAAAACCGAGGCTAAAAAACAGGGGGCGGGCGGTACTTCCGGTGGTAGCGATGCCGCCGAAGATGCGGACAAACTCAGTTGGTTTGAGCGCAAGGTGTTGAAACCCGTCAATGATGCCCTGGGATAATCAGAATGAAACCGATCCGCCGTTTAATGCTGTCTGGCGACACTGTACCGTTGGTTGATGCCAATATCGTGTTGGAACTTAATGCCTGCGGTCGGGGATTTATTACCGCTGAAACGACCACCGATTACACCGGCAAACTGGTACGTATCGATGCCGGTTACCCCGAACTGGTGCTGCGCTGGTTTACCGGCTACGTAGAGCGCTCGCAGCCGTCAGAGAATGGTTCGCAGCGCCTTTTCGTGCGGGAGCTGACGGGTATTTTTGAACGGATGTGGCCGGTATCGATGCAACACCCGACCTTGCGCCAGTTGGCCGATTGGCTGACGGAAAACAGCGGCTTAACCTTCACGCTGGCCAAGGATGCCGACTATAACGATAGACCGATCCCCCATTTCACCCACAGCGGCACCGGCTACCAATTGCTGGCCAATATCGGGGCAGCGTTCGGCATTACGGATTATGTCTGGTATCAGTTGCCGGATGGGGCGGTGTATGTGGGGAGCTGGCCACATTCCCTGTTTGCCGGTAAACCGGTGACTATTCCCGCTGAATTCAGCAGCGCAGCGGCGGCAGGCAATACCATGACCGTGCCGATGATCCAATCCGTGCGGCCGGGCGTGGAAATGAACGGCCAGCGGATTAGCCAGGTCAGACTGAATAATGATGATTTAGTGCTGACCTGGACGCCGCGCAACAAAGTGACTGGCCAGTCGTTGCAGAAAACCCCCATCCAGCGGCAGATAGATAATGCCTACCCGGAGTTATCGGCGGGGCTGCATTTACCGAAGATGGCCAGAGTAGAAGGGGCAAGCGAAGCGGTGGCCAGCGGCGACCTGTCCGACCCGTTCCGCCCACGCTATGGCGTTAATCTGCAATTACTGGACGATGACGGCCAGCCCGCAGCGGATACCCCGATTTATCCGGCGGTGCCGTTGCCTTTGCCGATGGCAGGTGCGGAATCCGGCATGTTTCAGTTTCCACCGCCCGGCACGTTGGTGGAGGTGGGCTTTACCGGTGGCAGGCCAGACAAGCCATTTGTGCGCCAGACGCTTTCCCAGGGCAACACCTTGCCGGACATAAAACCGGGGGAGCAGTTGCAACAGCAACGCGATGGCGTATCGCAACGGGTCACCGTAGCAGGAGATTGGGAACGCAAGACCGATCAGGTTATCCGCGAGGAATCCATGAGCCGGGTTATCAGCGCCGATGATGAAACCCGTACACTGGTGGCCAGAGAAACCACCGTTCAGGCCACCGATAAAACGACGGTACTGGGGACGGCTAGTTTACTGGCCGGTGCTATCCAGCAGATTGCCGAGGGGGATTACAGTCTGGCTACCCAGGCTAACTATCTGGCCAAGGTGGGACAGAATGCCACCGTTGACGTGGGGCAAGACCTGATAGAGAAAATAGGTAACATCCGCCGTAGCATTGCCGCCGTTCGTCAGGATGTGATAGCGCCGGTGGTATGGATAGGTAGCCAGCAGATTAACGTTATGGCGCTAATGCTGGACACGCTGGATGTAGTCAAAGAGTTGGCCAGCCTCACCGCCAGCCATACCCACACCAACACCGGCGCACCGCTGAACGCTGGCAGCCTCACCGCCACCGGTAGCAAGTCAGACGGATTACGCCAAAAATATGCCCCTGTGATTGGTTAATCGATC
>NZ_QCZL01000033.1:0-36036 GCF_003634395.1 Yersinia sp. IP36721 | reverse complement strand
ATTGCCAAAGGCATCATACTGATATTGCCACTGCTCCCAGCGGGTGAGGCGGTTACCACGGTAAGGCTCGCTGCCACCGGTATGGGGTGAACTCTCTGGCGTCTGTAGCGGCACTATCAGCGCATTGTCGGCCCGGTCATAACGCACCGAGGCTTGCCCACTGTGTGCCGAGTAGACGTGACGTAGCCGTCCCTCTTCATCGTAACCATAGCTCACGGTGCCCCGGTTGCTGTCTTCCACCGCAGCCAGTTCATGCATATCGTCATAATGATAAGCTCGCCACAGAATCCCTTGCTCCGGGGAAGTGAGTGCCTCGGTAATCCGATGGCTGACGCTGCTCTGCCACTGGCGACGCCCCAGACGGTCATACTGCCGGTGCTGCGTCAGGGTGCCTTGCGTGCGGCTGGTTTCCCGGTGCAACGCATCGCGCTCAAATTCACTGACTATCTGGTCATTGAAGCGGATGGCGGTGACATGCCCGGAGCCGTAGTGGTGCCAATGGAACTGGTCGTCATTTGGCAGTCCCAACGTGGTCAGGTTGCCCAACGCATCGTATTGGTAGGTCAGCGCCTCGACGCCGTTATGCTCCCTGACGACCCGGCCCAGTTTATCCCGTTCAAAAGTGACGGTATTAGGCTGGATACCCAGTTTTTCACCCTGTTCGGTGGGGGTACGGCGGGCGCTGAGCAGATTGCCCATCACGTCCCACTGGTATTCCACCCGTTCGGTCTGTGTCTGGCGTTCAATCACACGGCCTGCGGCATCATAGACAAGCTGACTGGGTTTCTCGGGCCGTTGGCCTTCATCGTCTGCCGTGCCGCGTTGGGTGACCGCGCTCATCTGCCCATCGGCATCGTAAGTGTAGCCATAACGGGTATCGTCCGGGCGCTGTTCTTCCTGTAAGCGGCCTTCCGCATCACGGCTAAAGCGATACACCCCGCCGTTGTCGTTATCCAGACGGAGCAAACGCCCTTCAACATCGTAGTTGTAGCGGATAGCCCGGTTCAGGCGGTCGGTGGTACTCAGGGTTTGCCCACGTGCGTTGTAATGCCAATGGCGAGGCAGGTTGTTCCCCAACTGGTGGCTGAGCAACAGCCCAGCTTCAGACCAGCCAAACTGCTCGGTGGAGCCATCCGGCAAGGTCAGTGTGACCAGTTGGCCTACATCGTTATATTCGTAGTGGGTTTCCTGCTGCAACGCATCCCGGCGGGAAAGCAGTTGACCCAAGGTATCGTAGCGCCAGGTCGTCGGCTGGCCGGAACAGTCGGTGTAAAGGGTCATCAACCCCAGCATGTTCCAGTCTAAGCGGCTCTCCCCACCCCGCGCATCGGTCATGCTATCCGGCAACAGCGTGTTGTCACGGGGGTAATGATACTGAGTTGACTGTAACAACCGATCGGTTTCCTGTACTACCCGTCCTTGTTCATCCCATTGGGTACGTTCTGACGTGCCATCCGGCCAGAACACAAAGGTCTGTCGGTCGCTGTTGCGCTGATACTGCCAGCGCGTTTTCGCACCATTGGCCTCGGTGACCGACACCAGCCTACCCAGTTCATCCCACTGGCACTGGCGCAGATGCCCCAGCGGCGAGCGGTAACCGGCGGGTTGCCCTACGTCGTCCCACAACAGATGATGCGTGTTGCCAGAGCGGTCGGTGTAACGGCTGACACGACGGTGTTCGTCCAACGCCCACACCGTCTGGCTGCCATCCTGCCAGGTGGCAATACGTTGACGCTGCTCTTCATCATAGGCCAGTCGGTAGCCATCGCCTTCACTGGTGTGCTGTTCAACCACACACCAGATGTCGTCAATCTCTTGCCACTGATAGTCACAGCGCAATCCCGTGGCATTCTCATGCCATAACAGCAAACCGTTATGTTCATCCCAGCCAAAGCGGCGCATCACCGCCTCACCCCGGTGCTGTACCGCCACCAGTTGCCCTTTCTCGTTATACTGGTAACGGGCACGCAGCACCTCACCAGACACCGTGTGCTGCCAGACTGCCGTCAGACGATTCAGTTCGGGATGGTACTCACAGCGCAGGGTTTGCCCACGGGTACAGGTGACGCTCTCCATCTGCCGTTGTGCGTTGTAGTGGAATGACTGCTGGTTACCGACATTATCGCTGATGACACCTAGAGGAGCACGGCCCTCGGCATCAAAGGCCGGGTAGTGGTAACGCAGTTCGCCCGCATCGTGGACAGACCAACGGCCATCCTCATGATGCGTGAGCCAGCACTGCTGGTCAGGGCAGAACGTCTGGTGGCCTGCGGGCACATCCGGGAAGGGAATGAAGTCGCCATAGGTGTTACGCCACAGAATACCGTCTTCCACCTGCCGCAGTTCACTCTCCCAGAACAGGCTCCAGCCGCGTCCCAGCACGCCCTCATAGACATGGCTGCTGAGATAGCGACGCTGCCAGAACAGGGGTAATTCACCGTCGAGAGTAAAATCCAGTTCGTCGTCATCATTGAGGAATTTCTGCCCGGTCGTCACGTCCACCGGTTTAGCCAGAACGCCTGCCACCGACGCTACTATTGCCAACGGGGCCAACCGACAGGCGATTTTGGCTATCTTGTCGGCGCCCGGCAATTTGGAAAACAGTTTTTGAATCGCGCCCGGCCCCTTGCTGGCCGCCCCCCCAAAGCTTATCAGGCCCGCCGCAAACATCGTCAGGTCAGACACGGTGTAGGCCCATTGGGGAATTTCAGTTGTGATGGCTTCCGTGGTGGTCGTACCGCCACCAATAAACACGTTGGGTGACCCCGCCATGATGGTGGCATCACAGGTGGTTTTATCGCTCTTGCGGGCGGCTGGCAGGCCATTGATAAACACAGAGGATGAGCCCTGAGCCACCTGCTGAACCTTGTCCTTGTCGCAGTTCACCGTGCTGAGTGACGAAACAGCCGCCGCTTTGCCATTGGTAAAGACATTGCCCGAGCCGGTGATAATGGCACCGCTGGGACTCATCGAACCGGCTCCAGCCTCAACACCGGCATCCCGCGCTTTCTCCCCCAGGGCGTTCGCCGCCATACCGACGGCAATCGAGGCCCCAATCAGCAGAATACCGACACCGAGACACGCAGACGCGCACCCGGCAGCAAACAGCATCCCGCCCAGAATGCCCCCGGCAACGTTGATGATTCCGCCTAAAATCGTTCCACCAATCAACCCGGCGAGAGCCTGAGAATGGCCGATGGGATCACCGACGCGTGCCGCTTCCAGCATGAGTATTCGCTCCTGTCCGTGTGCGAAAGATTAGGGGTGTTGGTAACTGTTTAAGCAATCAGAGAAGAAGGCTTCATCCTGTTCACTCAGGGCATGAGCACTGGTCAGCGTGAAAATCAGCACGGTGGAGGCCGAAACCAAAAACGCCGCCTGACGTTGATGCAGTGTCTGGCCTTTTTGCGGATGGTAACGGTAAAGCAGCGTGATGCCATGGAACAGGCTATCGCCCAAGACTGCGAGCTGTTCGTCGAGAGCCTGGTACTTGCGCAGACCTTTTTGCAATACCTCACGCTGGCGAGCGAGATAGGCTTCAAAGCTTTCGTCCGGGCGTAACTGGTCACGGGAAACATTGAGTGAGGGCTTTTGCGGGGCAATCAAAATATTGACGGTCTGCTCACGGTAATCAGCAGGCAAGGCGATACTGCCTTCAGTGAACACACAGCGTAGGTCTGACACCTGATTCATCCTTGAAATCCATTCAATATCCTTATCAATGTCATGTATATTTATCATACTGCGATGGAAAAATCAGGAAAATCGATTTACAGGCCAGACGGAATTTTCGGTGGTTTGGGCGTGGAACCCCTTGCACACAACGTTACAACCCGCCCTATTGAGAGACGCCCTAAACGATGCAGCAGTCCTTAAACGGCGCACAATTAGCTGATAGTATAAGTTCGTTTACCTACGGTTCTCGCGCGATACATTGTGGCGTAAGCCTTTGTTAACAGTGCCTTCGTTGTTCCAAAGTTCTGAAACCAGCCACTGATCGGCTTCATCAAACATTTCTTCAAGCAGGCGGTTAAGGATGGCTTTATCACCTTTGTTGGCATTGGTATTGATACCGTTCGCCTGCATTGGCTTAACCTTAACTTCTGCCTTAGGGAATACACGATGTATTCGCTTGGCTAGTTCAGCCAGGATCAGACCATTAGCACCCGGTATCTCTTTCACGTTTCGCTTATCGTAAACCAGTTCAACTTTCATGATTTCACACCTCATTAAGTAACTGTATTTTTATACAGTAGTCATTCGCTATGTATCAAGTGTGTTTTAGCATTTATTTGGGCTGGTTAAACATTTGCATAATCCGGCTTTCCCAGAGAACCACGGCCTCTCGCTTTTCTTTAAGGTAGTCATAGCGGTCGTAGTGCTTTGATGAAACACCTGGCTTCTTATGGTTTTGTAGTCTGTCTCTTAGCTCAGAACTGATACCCATATCGCCACCAAGAGTTTTGAACGTTCTTCGGATATCACGAGGGGTAAATTTCTTAAACTCGGTTAGCTTACAAAACTTATTGATCTGTTTTGCGAATTCACTTGTAAGTAGGTGTCCTTCTTTGGTTTCAGCAGGAAAAAGGTAAGGGGAGTCCGGGTACCGTCTTTCCATTTCTTCCAGCGTTGACATTGCTGAATGACAGAGTGGGATCACGTGGTAATCTCCATTTTTGGATATGTCGGGCGGTACTGTCAGTGTGTTATTAAACTTATCCCAATTAGATTTGAAGTTAGTCATTAACTCCCACGGTCTCTGGCCACCAGTAAAAATACACAACAAAACCAATTGAGCATGATCGCTCGGTAGGGCGCATCCTAAAACTGACTTTCGGCACTCAGTTACTAGAGTTGCCAACTCATCCCATGACAGAAACCTATCCAGAGCTTTACTGGCCCCAGCTTGCAGCGGCACAACAGTCACAGGATTCATTACCAGCCCGTAAACTGTTTTTTCTCCAACTCTTGCAGGGTCATTGTCTGAATGAAGCCCAAAGTTAAAAACAGCATGCAGTGCGGTTCTGATCTTGTTTGAACCAGCAATAGCATTTCGTTGTATCACTTCGGCCAACACCATTTTAATATGTGTTGGAGTTATATCCCTGGCTGGGGTCGTAATATTAATGTGGGGACTCTTTAGTACCTGGTTAAGCCTGTTTTCGGTCTTATTATACGAACGCTTTCCCAGTCGCTTCTGATTCGCTATATAGTCATCAAAAAGTTGCTTTATTGTGGCGTGCTCAATTGGTGCGGTTTTAATTGCGGATGTGTCAGCGGCAGCAGTTTGGTACTTGGTCATTGCTTCAGCGAGGGAGATCGCCGGAAAGTCCCCGAGCATTATAAATTTCTCTTTCCCTGCCACGTAGTAGCGATAAACAAACACCTTGCGCCCTGATGGATAGGTTTTTAAACCGAGGCGACCAGTGCCGCGCGTAGCTGATGCTTGCCATGTATAATAGGCTGACGCTTTTGGTTTTAACGCGCGGATCTTTGAGTCTGTGAGTAGAGTGCTTGCCATATTGAACAGGTCAGGTAGTGGGTCAGGTTATGGTGAAATGATATGAAACCATTGGAAACTAAACAAGCCCATAAAACTCTTTAATTTCAATATGGTGAAATGGAATGAACTGATTGGAAAACTATAGAAAACAGACCGTTACGGACTTCTAAGCCGTAGGTCACAGGTTCGAGCCCTGTAGGGCCCTGAAATTACTGGATTTTTCTGTCCCGAACTCTACCGAGGTCAACTCAGTTATACCCAAATCAAGTGGTATCTGGGGGGCCTTTGAGTGGGCTCATCGTAATGGTCTAATCATTCCGGACACTTTGTTAGAGATATAATGAGCAACACTAACGAGGTGAGAATGCGAAAAAAATCATTTACTCATGAGTTTAAACAAGAGTGCGTCAATCTGGTTCTTCAACATAAGTACCCGGTGAATCAGCCTGCCGAAACAATGAATATTGGCCTTTCAACCTTTCAACCTTTCAACCTTTCAACCTTTCAACCTTACAACCTTACAACCTTACAACCTTACAACCTTACAACGCTGGCTACGGTAGTATCGCGGAGAGATCCGCGGAAACACACCGATAGCCAGTGCTATAACACCGGAACAACAGCGAATACAAGAACTTGAAAAGCAGGTACGGCAGTTGCAGAGCGACAATGACCTGTTAAAAAAGGCTTCGGCCTTCTTCGCCATGGAAATGAACAACGACAAAAAGTCGCGGTGAAACTGAAGAAGGCCGGCACAAACATCCAACAGGTATGCCGCTGCTTATCGCTCACGCGCAGCGTGTTTTATGCCCGTAGTCGTCGGCCAGTGATCAAGCCCGATGTTCTGATGTTGCACGCGGCGGCTAAGCATGTTCACACTGAAATGGATGCCACATATGGCAGCCGGCGCATGTGCATCGAGTTACGGGAGCAGGGTTTTAACGTGGGCAGATACCGCGTTCGGCAGATAATGAAAACCTTATTACTGATTGCTAAATGCCCCGGGCGTCATCGCTATTCACGCGGCGGAAAATCCGCTGTCGTGGCCGCTAATCTGTTGAACCGGCAGTTTAATCCAGAAACATTGAATACTTGGTGGTCAGGTGATATCACCTATCTGCGTACCGCTCAGGGTTGGTTATATTGGGCTATCGTGATGGACCTATGTTCAAGAAAAATAGTGAGTTGGCCCTTCTCAGACAAGCCGGACAGCGACTTGACTGTTCGGGCCTTAAGGCTGGCGGTCAATAAACGACGACCCACAGGGTCTGTGGTGCTCTATAGCGTTCAAAGGGCACAATATACCAGCGCCCAGTTCCAGTGCTGTCAACAGGAACTGGATGTTACAGGTACCCCTGACCACACTCAACGCCAACAAACCAGAAGAAGAAAGGATGACTATCAGGCAGAGCAAGTATCTGAATAACCTAATGGAGTAGGATCACCGGAATATCAAACGCCGAACACGGCCGATGCTGGGATTTAAATCATTTCGGCGGGCGCAGAGGCATCGAGTTGGTACAGATGATACGTAAAGAGCAACTTCAGCATCCCGCGGGTGCGCATTTATCACCGGCGGAATAATTTTATTTGTTGGCAGCCTAAAATATCGGCAGCGCAACTTTTGCTGACTCTGCTCTGTTAATGCTACAGAACCTTTTTTACCAGCAATGCCTGAAGCATGGCTCATGGGGTAGCGTCTGATTGTTGTTACCCCCAATCACTTTGAACCCTGATTCGTTCAGTGTTCTCATCAGATAATCCTAGAAATGAACTAACTCCTCATGATGCGTGAGCCAGCACTGCTGGTCAGGGCAGAGCGTCTGGTGGCCTGCGGGCATATCCGGGAAGGGAATGAAGTCGCCATAGGTGTTACGCCACAGAACACCGTCTTCCACCTGCCGCAGTTCACTCTCCCAGAACAGGCTCCAGCCTCGCCCCAACACATTAATTTCAGTTGCGGTGTTGGGGGGCATATTTAGCGCTTAAATAATGGGATGAAGTGTGGGGATTGCTCACTATGGTAATGCGAATGAGTTTTAATAATGGTATATCTTATAATTAGAAAATCTTTAGGTTTCTTTACAAATAAATAAAAACGCGATCGAGATCAAATACTTGGAACACCAAAAATATCATCTTTGTGTTATCAATTTAACGCAGGGTGTTATATGAAAATTAAAGACTTTTTTGTTATGACCACGCCTTCAAGACGTCGATATGGTGTCGCTTTCTTTGTTGGTATTATTGCTGGCATAATGTCAGCTTTTGTAAAGTGGGGCGCAGAGGTCCCGTTGCCACCTCGTACATTATCCGGCGGACGAGACGAATTTAACCCCCCTTATTTATTTCTGAGAGATTATCTCGGTATTGACCCAACTCAGGCTGTCTATCATTTCTCTGAGCACATCATTAATCCGGTGCATGTAACTCATATCATTTTCTCCCTGGTTTTTGCGATCGGTTATTGTTTGGTCGCCGAAGTCTTTCCTAAAGTTAAATTATGGCAGGGGGTAATGGCGGGTATTATTGCAACGGTTGCCGTGCACTGGATTAGTTTCCCTCTATTGGGATTAACTCCACCGCTATCAGGTCTACCTTTTGATGAATATCTCTCAGAATTAGTTGGGCATATTTTCTGGTTCTGGGCTATTGAAATGATCCGCCGTGATTTAAGAAACCGGATAACCCATGAGCCTGATGCGGAAGTACCGCTCGATTCACCTTTCCGCTAAATGTTGCTCGAGGATCTTAACCCACACTTTGTTGTGGGTTTTTTTACGCCTTGAAATTGTCCGGTATAAACGATCGTCTACGGGTACACATGCATAATTCCATTGTATTGGATAAGATTTTTATTAGAAGAGGTTTAAAGCATGAATTCTAGGGAGGAAAAGACGGTTAAAGCTGAGGCGTTGGGGAGATCGGCTACGTTGCAGGACGAAAGCAACTTCCGTCCTGCATTGAAACTTAAATATATATTAAGCTTCGATTGGCGCACGCCAGTCGTCAGCACCTGAAGTGCCAGCGGTAGTGTGTTCCCAGTTGATTTTACGATATGACAGAGATACGCGCACTAATTGAGTAAACTCGGTTTTAGTGCTGTCTTGGCAATGTGGCATTTTGCAATCGATATCAATAATAGTGGCATCTTCTAATTCAGTTGTGAAGAAGTGCTCTTGTTTACCTTCCACAGAAGTGCGGTACCATTTTAATTCTACTTTAGGCAACATTTCACCTGAAGCCAGTGCGTTATAAAGCAAAGGAACAGCCTTGTTTAATGCAACTGTAAAACGGAATGGTTTATGAGCACGTTGACCGGACGGCTGTCCAGATTGTGGATCTGTAGGCACGGTAACAACGTGTTCAAATTCCTGTACCAGCATTTCATCTTCATGACCCTGTACAAATATATTACCAACAGATTCAGCAGTGAATGAACCTGCTGTAATGTTGCCTTGTGTCTTACCGGTAATGGAGATATAGCATGGAGTTGGCATTGAGAATATCCTATAAAAGTGAGTTGGTATTGAACCCTAAATGACGCTAATAACCTGTAATTGAATATTCCAGGTGCCGGTTATTGCATTGTATACACAGAGCAAGACCTTATCGTCGACGCCACTATAATCAGCCAAAAGCAAATCTCCAAACCTCACAATGAGGATAGTTAATTAGTAAAAACACCATTAGTTTAAAAAATTAAAATAATTGCAAAATCAGAATAATCATCTTTATGGTCTATTTTTTTAGATCTAATTTTGTGCGAACTTATTTATTCAAAAAAATAAATAATTTATAACTCATTGTTATTGATGTTTTTTGTAAATTAAATTTAAAAAAATATTTGATCATGTGTGTATTGAGACGAACTTCAAATAAATAATGATGGATAGTTACCTAGTTATTTTTTCTATGGACTTTTTGCGGTGAAATAAGGGAAAATCCCTTGGAGATGCATTTTTTCCCAATCATTTAATTAATTTTTGCATCATGTGGAAATAACCTGCCTGACCCGATCAGCGCTGAGATTAAGGAATATCCAAGAAAATTTTGGTTAAGTATTCCTGTGCGTCGCATTGACTCATCTTGAGAAAAATAAGTTATTTCTTAAATTCTTAGGATAATTCTTGGATTTATAACCGAAAGGTAATGTGGATATGAGTAAGGATAATTCGAGTAGTGTCGCTCCTAAGGAAAGGATCAACATTAAATATGTCCCGAATACCGGTGACCAGGTTGCGGAAGTTGAATTACCGTTAAATCTGATGGTAGTCGGCGATCTGAAAGGGGTTAGAGAAGATACGCCAATTGAAGAACGGCAGGTTGTTTCTATTAACAAAAATAACTTCAATTCCGTAATGAATGAAGCTGGGATTAATCTTACTTTTAACGTTCCGAATCGTTTAGATGGTAACGGCGAAGAAGATATGCCGGTGACATTGCCTATTAATTCACTTAGCGATTTCTCGCCGGATAATGTGGCCAAGAAAGTTCCTGAACTGAATAAGTTATTAGAACTACGTGAAGCATTAGTGGCGTTAAAAGGCCCGCTTGGAAACATCCCTGCATTCCGTTCACGTCTGCAAGACTTGCTTTCTAATCAAAGCGTCCGTGAACAGCTTCTGAAAGAGCTGGAAATACTTAACCAAAAGTAATTGGTCTGGATACAAGGAATTTTAAGTATGTCTGTACATGAAGAGAACGCAGCCACGCTTGCACCGGCAGCGAGTACCACTTCCTTGCTTGATGAGATTATGTCTCAAGCACGCATGGCACCGGAAAACGACGGTTATGATATTGCGAAACAGGGCGTGGCGGCATTTATCTCCAGTATTCTTGATACCGGCGTTAATGAAGAGCCAATCAATAAGCTGTTAGTGGATAAAATGATCGTTGAGCTGGATAAGAAACTCAGCGCTCAAATGGATGAAATTCTTCACGCAGAAGCATTCCGTGAGCTGGAAGCCTCGTGGCGCGCGCTGAAACTGTTGGTGGATCGCACTGATTTCCGTGAAAACATCAAAATCAATATTATGCATGCGACCAAAGATGAGTTGCTGGAAGATTTTGAATTTTCACCAGAGATTGTTCAATCCGGTTTCTATAAGCATGTTTACTCTTCAGGTTATGGTCAGTTCGGTGGGGAACCTACCGCTGCGGTAATCGGTAACTATGCGTTCAGCAATTCTTCCCCTGATATGAAGCTGTTGCAGTACGTCAGTGCCGTGGGCGCTATGGCTCATGCGCCATTCCTGTCGTCTGTGGCTCCCGATTTCTTCGGTGTAAGTAGTTTTACCGAGCTGCCGGGCATTAAAGATCTGAAATCCGTATTTGAAGGCCCGGCTCACACCAAATGGCGTGCGCTGCGTGAGTCCGAAGACTCTCGCTATCTTGGCCTGACAACACCGCGTTTCCTGCTGCGTCTGCCGTATTCAACCGTTGAAAACCCGATTAAAAACTTCAACTACCACGAAGATGTCAGTAAAAATCACGAGCATTTCCTGTGGGGCAACACCGCTTATTTGCTGGCATCTTGCCTGACAGATAGCTTTGCCAAATATCGCTGGTGTCCGAATATTATCGGCCCACAAAGCGGCGGCGCAGTGAAAGATTTGCCAGTGCATCTGTACGAAGCAATGGGTCAGATTCAGGCAAAAATTCCTACCGAAATTCTGATTACCGATCGCCGGGAATTTGAACTGGCAGAAGAAGGTTTTATTACGCTAACCATGCGTAAAGGCAGCGATAACGCCGCGTTCTTCTCTGCTAACTCAGTGCAGAAACCAAAGAACTATCCAAATACCCGCGAAGGAAAAATGGCAGAAACCAACTACAAGTTGGGGACCCAATTGCCATACATGTTCATTATCAACCGCTTGGCGCACTACATTAAAGTGCTTCAGCGCGAGCAGATAGGGTCATGGAAAGAGCGTCAGGATCTGGAGCGTGAACTGAATATCTGGTTGAAACAGTACATCGCCGATCAGGAAAACCCACCGACTGATGTTCGTAGCCGTCGCCCGCTGCGTTCCGCTCAAATCCAGGTCTTGGATGTTGAAGGGGATCCAGGCTGGTATCAGGTTGCGATGTCAGTGCGCCCTCACTTCAAGTATATGGGGGCAAGTTTTGAGCTGTCATTGGTAGGCCGTCTGGATAAGGAATAATCCGACATGGCAGCGCTGTTAAGTTGGGAGCGAGGAAGCTCCTCCAGCTTGTTTGAGCGTATACAGGGGGAAGGCTCCGGCCTTTCCCGTCGTGCGCGGGCAGACGATTTGCTGGTCTCAATAAAAGGACATTTGAACAAAGTCCTCAATGCCCGCCCCGGTGGTTGCCAGAGTTCGGTAGAGCTAGGCGTTATTGATCTCAATGATGCTACCTCAACGGCAACGGATTTTCGGCGCAGCATTGAGCACGCCATCAAAAACTGTATTGAGAGTTACGAACCCCGTATCTCATCCGTATCCGTGCATGCAGAAACCAATGATGGCGATCCGCTGCTGTTGAATTTCCGTATCAGCGCGCAGGTGAGCTTTGACAACATCGGCGATCTGGTGGAGTTCAATATTCAGTTGGATAACAACCGGCACTACCGTTTTGATCAGGATTTATAATGTCGTTCGAAAAATATTTCAGAGATGAACTGGACTATCTCAGACAGCTGGGACGAGATGCCGCCGTTGAAAGACCGCATCTGGCGACCTTTTTATCTGAGCAGGGTTCGGACCCTGATGTCGAACGGTTATTAGAGGGTTTTGCCTTCCTGACCGGGAACTTACGGGCTAAGATCGACGATCAGTTCCCTGAGTTGACCCACGGTTTGCTGAATATGCTGTGGCCGAACTATTTACGGCCCACGCCTAGCATGACCATTATCGAATACACCCCTGATGAGAATGTGGTGACCGAGGCGGCGTTGGTCAAACGTGGCACGCAGATTCTCAGCAATCCGATTGCCGATGAGGATTTTGTCAGCACTTCCCCGAAATCTGGGGCGCAATGCGTGTTTACTTTGTGTCGCGACATCTGGTTGTTCCCGATGGCGATTCGCGATATCACGGTGAACAATAGTAACGAGCAAGGCATTATTGGCATTAATTTCCAGGCTAAAAACGAGCTAAATTTCCAACACTTACAGTTGAATAAGCTGCGTTTCTATTTAGGCGAAGAAGCTTATACCAGTACGCAAATCTACCTGTGGATCAGCCACTATTTTGAGCGCGCGGAGCTGGTGGTTAACGATATTACTATCCCGATGCCGGATTTTGACTTTGTTCCGGTGGGTTTTGATCGTCAGGATGCGCTGCTGCCGTACCCAAAAAATGCCTATATGGGCTACCGAATTTTGCAGGAATACTTCTGTTTTCAGGAAGGTTTTCTGTTCTTTGATGTTTGCGGTATTCCGGATTTGCCGGGGCATCTGAAAGCCAGCGAATTTACGCTTAATCTGCATTTTTCTCAGGCGTTGCCGCCTGATGTCAAGGTGCGGCCAACGACCTTCCGTATGCACTGTACGCCGGCGGTGAACCTGTTCCAGCATGATAGTGAAGCCATTGCGCTGGATGGCACTCAGGCCGAATACCCGCTGCGTGCCAGTTATCACCATCCCGATCGCTACGATATTTTCTCCATCGATAAAGTGGATAGCTGGCTAAGTGAGAAGGGCGACGGCAAAGGGCGTTCCCGCGGAAGAGCGCGAAACTACACGCCGTTTGAAAGCTTCGATCACCAAATCGAGCATGTGGGTGAACGCCATGCTCTTTATTACCACCTACGAGTGAAAAAATCCTTATTCCGCAAAGGCTTCGAACATTACATCGCCTTTGTTCGCGGAGACGAATCTCAGCTTTTACACGCCGAAGAAAATGTTTCCGTCAGCATGACCTGTACCAACCGTGAGTTGCCGATGCTACTGCGGGTGGGGGATATCAATCAGCCGACCAAAGATAACCCGTCATTTGCTTCATTCCGCAATATTACCCGGCCTTCTGTGCCGCTTTATCCGGTACTGGACGGCAGCCTGCATTGGTCTTTGCTGTCAAATATGTCTCTTAACTATATGTCTCTGCTGGAGAAAGATGCGCTGAAGCAGATTCTGCGCACCTACGATTTACCCAGTATGAACAACCGCCAAGCAGCACGGGTTTCGCAGAAAAAACTGGATGCTATTCAGCGAATCGATACCAAACCGGTGGACCGTCTGTTTGCTGGTGTGCCGGTACGCGGGCTGCAATCCACGCTGTATCTGGCGCAAAGCGCCTTTAACTCCGAAGGCGAGCTGTATTTGTTCAGCACCATTCTGGCTCACTTTTTCTCACTCTATGCCAGCGTCAATGCCTTTCACATTTTGAAAGTGGTCAATACCGATAATCAGGAATGTTATGAATGGCCGGTTCAGATAGGTCAACATGCGTTGATGTAGTGCCCGGAGACGAGTCTCTAGACGTCTCCCGCTATAACTTTTTTCAGCTGGTAGAACTGCTTAATCAGCTCTCGGGTAAAAAACTATCCTCGCAGGGGGAGGCGGTAGCCTACCCGGCGGGCGAGAGTATTCGCTTCAGATCCAGCGCCAGCCTGGCTTTCCCAACGCGGGATGTGGTGGCGCTGGAAAAGTCGGAGCGCGGTCAATATCAGTTGGAAGTGTCCTTTCTCGGTTTGCACGGCAGTCAGTCGCCGATGCCCGGTTATTACCTGGATTCACTGGCCTGGGAAGATGCACAGAATGAAAACCGCCTGACGGATTTCCTTAATGTATTCAATCATCGCCTGATCACTTTATTACATCAGGTGTGGCGGAAATACCGCTATCACATCTGTTTCGAAGACGGCGGTGTGGATGATTTCTCTCAACGCATGTTTGCGCTGGTGGGGCTGGGTAGTGAGGTTATTCGCAACAAACTTCAAATTAATCACAGCAAAATGCTGGCTTACGCCGGTTTGCTGGCCAGTCCGGGGCGTTCGCCGGAGGTTATCTGCGGGCTGGTTTCCCACTGTTTCGATTTACCCGATGTAGAACTGCACAGCTGGCAATTGCGTCAGGTCAATATCGACCCGTCTCAGCAAAATCGCTTGGGCGGACGGGAGAAGATTCGCGGCAAAAAGTATCTGGAAAAATCAGTGCTGGGCAGCAATTTCACTATCGGTTCTCGCGTCGCGGATCGCAGCGGCAAGTTCATGCTTTGCATCAACAATTTATCTCGCGAGCGCTTCCTTTCCTTTTTACCTAACGGCGAAAACTATCAGCCATTAGTGATGTTTGTTTCGTTCGTGATGCGCGATCAGTTCGCGTGGGATTTGCGTCTCGGGCTCGCCAGCAAGCAGGTCAGTGGCATGGTACTTGGGGCAGACCAAAATAATTTACTCGGTTGGACCAGTTTTTTAGGCGATCCGGAAGAGAAACCCGACGTAACCATCTGCGTCATGGAATGACAACCCGCATTCAGGAATAGAGAAAATGGAAAAACAACAGCCAACCCTCACACTGCGGGTGCTAAACAGCGACAAATTGGAAAGTGGTAAAGCGGCCAGCTGCCTGTTCGATATTCAGGGGGGCCGAGTCGGCAGTGGCAGCAGCAATTTGTGGTCGATTCAGGATCAAATGTCCTCGGTTGATGGCGCTCAGTTTGCCGTGGAATGGCAGGATGGCGCGTTCTGCCTGCGCGTTTTGGGGCAACCGGTCATGGTTAATCAGGCCAGCTTAACTCGCGATGCTGGTTTTATCCGCCTACAGGCGGGGGACAAAATTAACGTTGGCATGTTAGCCATGAGCTGTCACATCGGTCATACGCTGGCCGATCGGCAAGATCCGCTGACGTTATCTCCTGAATCATTGGTTTCCAGCTATAGCAATCCGCTGGAGGCGATGATGGAAGGAGGCGAACCGCCGCGCGGTGCAGAAGCGCCTTATCAGGGTAATCTGGCCGCGACCGTTTCCAACGACTTTAGTCAGGATCCGCTGCGTATTTTACAAAGTGAGAGTCTGACGACGTTAACGCAGTCGCCCGCGACCGACCCCGATGCCAGTCAATCCCTACAGCAGGATCGCTACAGCAGCCCTCTGTTTTCTTCACCGCTATCAGATACCGCCAAGGACAGTGCCATGGATCAGGAATTTATCGACCTGCCTCATATCAACCGCCTTACCGCCATTGATCAATCAGAAACGTTGGAAATGCGTGAGCAACAGCACGTCGCTATGACTCCGCTGATGCGTGGCATTGATGCGCAATTGCCGATTAATAATAGCCAGGAAGCCCATGATTTTCTGGAGGAAATCGGCAAAACAATGAAAGCGGCCATCGACGGCTTATTGGCGTTACAGCAGGTGCAGCACGGATTATCGGATAAACATTTGCGTCCGATTGAGGATAACCCGCTACGGCTGAATCTGGATTACGACACCACGATGAATGTGCTGTTTGCCGATCAGAAAAGCCCGGTGCATCTGGCCGCACCGGCGGCGGTGGCGGAGAGCCTGAATAATGTCCGTTTACACCATCAGGCTAATCAGGCGGCAATTGGAGCGGCGTTGGCAACCATGCTGGACGCGTTTTCACCGCAGCATTTGTTGGCGCGTTTTGCGCATTATCGTCGCAGCAATGAACGGCAGGAAATGGACGCCGCCTGGGCGTGGGAGATGTACAACAGCTATTACCAGGAATTGGCCTCCAGCCGTCAGCAAGGCTTTGAGAAACTGTTTTGGGAAGTTTATGCGCAATCTTATGACCGCGCCTTACGTCAGGGATTGCAGGAGAGCGCGCAATGACACGCATCGCGAGTCATTCACTGGCCGTGTTGTTGCTGGTTCTGTTATTGCCGGGATGCAGTAGCACTTGGGAAGCGACGAAAAAAGTTGGTCAGGTGATGTGGGATCCCAGTATTCCCGTGGGTGTGAAGGACGATCAGCCTTCAACGGTGCAAATCACTCTGCTGGCCGAAGCGGATATTAACCCCAATGACAGTGGCGAAGCTGCGCCGCTGGAGATTCAGGTGATTTATCTGAGCGAAGATTCCAAATTATTGGCCGCCGATGACGATCAGCTAACCAGCGAAGAATTAGAAAAAGTGTTGGGCAAAAACTACATCGACCATCAGGACTACACCCTGTTGCCCGGTCAGTACAAACCTTTGCCGCCGATTAAGTTGAAAGCAGAGAACCGTTATCTCGGCGTTGTCGGTCATTACACCGACGCGGAAAAAGCCGAATGGAAAAAAATTATTCGTATCGACGGCGTTGGGCACAACTACCAGGTGTTAGTGCATGTTCGGGCGAACGAAATTGATCTCAGGAAAGAGGAAGAATAGCGATGCCAACCAAGAATCGCGTGATTTGGCGAGAAGGGCTATTTATCAAGCCGCAGCATTTCCAGCAGCAACAGCGCCATAACGACTATGTGTTGCACAGTCTTTTATCTTCATTAATGGACTATGGCTACGGATTTCGGTCGTTAGTATTGAATCACGAATTATTAAAACTGGGGCGCGTGGGCATTACTTCAGCCAGCGGTACGCTGCCGGACGGCTCGGTATTTGATATTCCGAATCAGGATCACACCCCAAAACCTTTGGATGTGAACAATCTGAATGACGCCGCCAGTCGTGATATTTATCTGGCGTTGCCGATGCAAAACGACGCAATAAACGAAGTGGCCAACGCGCAAAGCAGCGGAGTAGGCGCTGTTCGATATCAAGAGCGCAGCGATAGCGTGCGAGACTTGCATACTCAGGGCGGCGATGTGAGCGACCTGGCATTAGCGCAGTTAGCGCCACGTTTGATGCAAGGTTCCGAAGATCTCAGCGCTTTTACCGTTTTGCCGCTGTGTCGCATCAAGGAAAGGCGTCCAGACGGAGCCATTGTTTTAGACGCGGAGTTTATTCCAACCTGCACTTCGATTTCGGTTTCTCCTGAACTCAAACGCTTTATGGATGAAGTTGAGGGAACGCTGGTAGAACGCGCCAAACTATTGGCTAAGCGTATCGGTTCCCCCGGCCAGCAAGGGATTGCGGACGTGGCCGAATTTATGATGCTGCAATTGTTTAACCGCGTGCAGCCATTGTTCACCCACAGTGCCTATCTCTCCACGTTACATCCGCAAGAGTTCTACTGCCAATTGGTGCAAACCTGCGGCGAGCTGAGAACCTTTACCGATGAGTCGCGTCTGGCCGGTATTTTCCCGGTGTATAACCACGATAATCTGACGGACAGTTTTGTTCCGCTGATGTTGGCGATGCGTCAGGCGCTCAGTACCGTTCTGACGCCGCGCGCCATATCAATTCAACTGATGGTGCAGGCTCACGGCATTCGGGTGGCAACGATTAACGACCGCGATCTGCTGCGTAGCGCCGATTTCGTGTTGGCTATTCGGGCACAGATTCCACAGGAACAACTGCGTCGCCAGTTTATTCAGCAAACTAAAATCACTTCCCTGGAAAAAATCCGCGATCTGGTCAGCGTCCAGCTTCCGGGCGTGCCGCTGGTGGCGTTATCTGCTGCGCCGCGTCAGTTGCCTTACCATTCTGGATACACCTATTTCATGCTGGATCAGCAAAGTCAGGCCTGGAAAGACATTCAGCAAAGTAATGCCATTGCGTTCCACGTATCCGGCGACTTCCCAGAGCTGGATATGCAGTTCTGGGCGATCAGGAGCAGCTAACCATGAGCGAAATCGCACCGAATATTGCGTCATTATTTGATGAGCCGGAAGCCGCGCCGACGACTCGCCAGTACCAATTGGAGCTGCGCGGCGAAAGTTTGAACCCGATGGTAGATGCCGCTACGCCACTGCTGGGTATGGTGATGCGCCTGAAAAATATGGCTAATCAGGCGTTGCCGGAGCAGCTTTATCAGCAGGTGGTGACGGATATTCGCGCCATCGAACAGTTTTTACAGACCAAAGGCTATGAGCCGGGTGCCATTGTCTCTTTCCGCTACATGCTGTGTACCTTCATCGATGAAACCGCTTTGGGACACGGCTGGAATAGTCAAAACGGTTGGTTACAGCAATCGCTGTTGGTGCAGTTTCACAACGAAACCTGGGGGGGAGAAAAAATCTATGTGTTGCTGGAACGCCTGATGGGCGAACCGCAGCGTTACAAGGATTTGTTGGAATTCATCTATCTGTGTTTCTGTCTTGGCTACCGAGGGCGCTATAAGGTCAGTGCGCCGCAGGGGGATGAATTTGAACGTTTATTCAGACGGTTACATCACCAATTGCATGAAATGCGCGGCGATGCGCCGCCGACGGTATTACACCTCAACGCCGGAGAGTCTTCCGGCCGTTATCGGTTAAGCAAGCGCTTAACTATCAAACATTTACTGTGGGGCGGATTAGGGCTGTTAGCGCTGGTCTACGGGTTTTATCTGATTCGTTTACACGATCAAACCCAAGATATCTTGCAGCAGCTAAACAACTTATTGAGCTAAGGAAGGCCAAATGATCCGCATAGATTTACCCACATTAGTTAATCGCCTCAATCCCATCGCGAAACATGCGCTGGAAACGGCCGCCGCCCACTGTGTCAGCGAGCAGGAAATCGAAATTACGGTTTCTCAGGTGTTGCTGCAATTGCTGAATACGCCGTTGAGTGATGTGCGTTTAATTATCAATAAAGCTGAAATCGACCAAGATAGCTTGAGGGAACAGTTGGACACCCGCGTTCCCAGTCATCAGGTAGTGACTCAGTCTTACCCAAGCTTTTCACCGCTATTGATCGAGTGGTTGCAGGATAGCTGGCTGCTGTCCTCCACGGAAATGGATCACGGCGAAATGCGCAGCGGGGTCATGCTGATGACTTTGCTGATGAGCCCGGCGCGCTATCTTTCCGCACGTGCCGCTCAATTATTGGCTCCGGTAAACCGCGAGTTATTAAGGCAAAACTTTAGTCAGTGGACGACGGATTCCGCAGAAACTCAGGTTGTTTCTCTTGCGGCAGGCCAAACCTCTGCCGTTCAACCTAACGGTGAAAGTTTGTTAGCCCGTTACGCCAGCAACATGACCGAACAGGCGCGCAGCGGCAAGCTTGATCCGGTGCTGTGTCGCGATGAAGAAATCGATCTGATGATCGATATTCTGTGCCGTCGCCGCAAAAACAACCCGATTGTGGTAGGGGAAGCCGGCGTAGGGAAAAGCGCGTTGATCGAAGGACTGGCGCTGCGAATTGTGGCCGAGCAAGTGCCGCAAAAATTGTTGAGTGCGGAATTGATGACGCTGGATCTGGGCGCGCTGCAAGCGGGCGCGGCGGTGAAAGGGGAGTTTGAGAAACGCTTCAAAGGCATTATGGCGGAAGTTAGACAGTCTGAAACGCCCATTATTCTGTTTATTGATGAAGCCCATACCCTGATTGGCGCAGGTAATCAGCAAGGTGGTCTGGATATTTCCAACCTGCTGAAACCGGCGCTAGCGCGCGGTGAATTGAAAACCATCGCCGCTACGACCTGGAGCGAATACAAAAAGTATTTTGAGAAAGATGCCGCGCTGTCTCGCCGTTTTCAGCTGGTTAAAGTTTCCGAACCGAGCGCCGCCGAGGCCACCGTGATTCTGCGCGGTTTACGCACCATTTATGAAAAAGCCCACGGCGTACTGATTGACGACGAAGCGCTACAGGCGGCTTCTACGCTCAGCGATCGTTATTTATCTGGCCGCCAGTTACCGGATAAGGCCATTGATGTGCTGGATACAGCCTGTGCCCGCGTAGCGATCAATTTGACCAGTGCGCCGCGAGAGGTTTCGGCTTTACAGACTGAATTGCACCAGCTAGCTATGGAAATCCAGATGCTGGAGCGCGAGCTGCATATTGGGCTGAGTGACGATAGTGAACGCCTGGCAACGTTACTGACTCAGCGGGAAGAGATTGACGCCCGTCGATTGGCGCTGATGGCAAGCTGGCAGCAGCAGCAACAGTTGGTTGAGCAAATTGTTGCACTGCGCAGCATTCTACTGGAACAAGACGATATTACCGCCGATGAACGAGCGGAATTAGTGCGTTTGGGTCATGAACTGGATTCATTGCAACAGGTGCAGTCGCTGGTTTCTCCTCATGTCAGCAAATCCCAGGTTGCGGCGGTGATTGCCGAATGGACCGGCGTGCCGCTGAATCGTTTGTCCCAAAGTGAGCTGGCGGTTGTGACTGAGCTGCCACTTTATCTGGAAAAGCAGATCAAAGGGCAGGATACCGCCATTGCTTATTTGCATCGTCATTTGTTGACCGCTCGCGCCGATTTACGCCGCCCCGGCCGTCCTCTGGGCGCTTTCCTGTTGGTTGGGCCAAGTGGGGTAGGTAAAACCGAAACCGTACTGCAAATTTCAGACTTATTGTTCGGTGGCCAGCGTTATCTGACCACCATCAATATGTCTGAGTTTCAGGAAAAACACACCGTATCCCGCCTGATTGGTTCTCCTCCAGGCTACGTGGGCTATGGCGAAGGCGGCGTATTGACCGAAGCCATTCGTCAGAAACCTTATTCGGTTGTGTTGCTGGATGAAGTGGAAAAAGCGCATCCAGACGTTCTCAATCTGTTCTATCAGGCTTTCGATAAAGGTGAGCTGGCCGACGGCGAAGGGCGGATTATTGATTGCAAAAACGTGGTGTTCTTCCTGACTTCCAATCTCGGCTATCAAACCATCGTCGATAACGTCGCTGATGCGGATTCCATCAACGATCTGCTGTATCCCGAACTGGCTGCTTTCTTTAAACCGGCGCTGCTGGCGCGTATGGAAGTGATTCCGTATTTGCCGCTGGGACGTGAAACCCTGCTGGCGATTATTGCCAGTAAATTGCAGCGGTTGGATAACTTGTTGCGTCAACGATTTAACGCCGAAGTCGTGATTGACGATGCGGTTACGGAAGAAATCTTGCTGCGGACCACTCGCGCCGAAAACGGTGCGCGCATGTTGGAGTCCATTATTGATGGCGTCCTGCTACCGCCGGTCTCTTTGTTATTACTGCAAAAAATGGCGGCGGGAAGTGACATTGGCTTTATTCGTATCGCAGTAGACGGACACAGCTTTGTTGCAGAGGTAGAGGACAAGGTATGAAACAGCGGCTAAAAAGCGTATTGGCGCTATTGGATAACGACACCATTGAGCAACTGATACACCACTTTTTGCAGGTTAATCATCGTCGGCAACGTTTCGATGCTTTGCTGGTTACCATGCTGAACGTCAATGAAAGTCGTCTCGATTGTTACAGCCTACCTCGGCAGGACGAGCGCGCGACGCTGAAACTCGACGTTCAAATTGATGAAATCAACCATCCGCTGGTACAGGTTTTACGTAACGGCGTCCCCGCAGTGTGGGATTCCTTACAGCGCGGTGTGCGTATCGAAAACGCCGATTTTCGCGGTTTTGTGCAAGAACTGCCCAGCGCCTGTGGTTTGTACGCGCTGCCGTTGTTCAACTGCAACGGTCAGGCCTGCGGCGTGGTGGCGGTATTTGCCGAAAACATTGAGCACTACACCCTCGCCAACGGCATGTTTAGCATTTACTGCCATATTTTCCAGCATCGTTTGAATAAATTGCAGGAACTGGAACAGCAGCGAGCGCAACTGCGACAGATTCGCGAAGTATTCAAAGCGCAGCAGCAACGACAAAAGCAGCTGGATGAGTTGCTGGTCTCCCTCAGCACATCGGATAACAACCTGTCTCCGGCAGGTTTATCTAACGATTACAGCAAAATAGACGATCTGACCGAAGCGGTGGAAGAGTTTGAATGCACCATTTTGCGTCAGCGTCAGCGCATGTACGGCACGGATAAAAAACGCATCGCCGCCAGCCTGAATATGGCACCACGCACGCTCGCCTATAAGTTGGCTAAGTATCGGTTTCAGTTATGAAAAAGTTGATATTAACAGCCACATTGATATTGGCTTGCAGCCACAGTCTGATGGCTGCAGAAGATGTACCTACCGTTACCCAACAATCACCTCAGTTATCGGCGCTGACTCAGTGTCGCAATGAGCCGTCTCCCTTGGTTCGACTGGCTTGTTACGATCAGGCCAGCAGTCCGGTTGGCGTAACCGATGACCGAATGATGGGGCCGGGTTGGCGTCGTGCCATGGTGCAGGAAAAAGGGCGGGAGGCACATTCCCTGGCTTTTCTGACCCGCCAGTCCGCTGGCAACAATCCGACCGTGATTATCACCACGCCGGCGATAGGAATGCCGCCTCCGCGTCCGGTTCTGATGTTTAGCTGTATCGATAACATCACCCGCATGCAGGTGGCACTGGTTGCGCCGCAAAAGGAAGGCGAAGGCGCGCTCACCTTTGTTACCGACCGCACTAAATTCGATACCGAATGGTTTGTTCGCGAAGAGGGTTTCCTGCTGGAAGCCAGTCGCGGGCTGGCCGGTATTGATGAAATCAAACGACTGCTGGATGGAGAAACCTTGGCCATCAGCTCAAAACAAGGGGCGGCAGTGCGGCTGACCTTCAACATTTCCTCGCTGGCAGAGGCGATCAAGCCACTGCGCAGCGCTTGTCATTGGTGAAGTTGATATGAATGCTATCGCCCAACATCCCTGGCGGAATTTGCTGCTAGCCCCGTTAGCCGACGGGCGCGCAGCGCTGGCGCTCAAAGACGATAACCCGCGCTGGGAGTTTATCGACGGCGAAATGGTGAAGCTGGGTTCGCTTACCCACGCCAGTCTGAATATTGCTGAATTGCAGCAGCAGGCGATGACGCTGCTGTCCGAAGAAAGCAAAGACATGCGCTTACTGACCCACCTGTTGCGTACTTTGCAGCACGGTGGCGAACCGCAGAATATCTTGCTGGCGATGCAATTGCTTTGTGATTACGTCAGCCATTTTTGGGCCGAAGCCTGGCCGCACAATGGTTTGCATAAACGCCGTTTGGCGCAGCAGATCGTTAAACGTTTCGACTCCGCAGCCAGTCTTTTTAGCCAACGAGCCACCGGTGAACAACGGCTGGAAGCTTTAGGGCAACTGGCGCGATTGGCACAGTGTTGGCACGAAAGTGAGCCTCAATTGGCGAAAGAAGTGGATGAGCTGAGTTTCCCCTATCGCTATCAGCCAGAACCTCAGGTTGCGGATACACCGCAGACCAGCAGCCCGTCTTTATCCAGCGGCAGCGCGCCGGTTTCTTCTGTCGATGCGCCGGTTACGGAAGCGCCGATTGCCAGCGTCACGGTGGACAGTTCCAGCGATCGTGCGTGGCGGCAAACGCTGCTGAAAGTGGCGGATTTGCTGTGTGAACGCCATCCGGACAGCGACAGCGGCTACCGACTCCGACGCCACGCGGTCTTTAGCACTATCACCACGCCGCCTCAGTCTCAGAGCGATGGCCGCACGCCGCTGGCCGCCGTTTCAGCGGATCGCACCGCCAGCTATCAGGCTGCGTTACCGGCAGCCGATTTAGCGCTGTGGCAGCAAATCGAGCAAAGCCTGACGCTGGCTCCTTATTGGCTGGACGGGCATTTTCTGTCGGCGCAGGTGGCTGAACGTTTGGGTTATCCGCTGGTGGCGCAGGCGATTCAAAGCGAGCTTCGCGCTTTCCTGGCTCGCCTGCCTGCCCTGCGGGAACTGAGCTTTACCGATAAAACCCCGTTTCTCTCTGTGGAAACCGCCGCTTGGTTGCAACCGCAGGAAACGACGGTAACTACCGGTAGCGCCCGTGAGGATCAGAATGATATCTGGCAGTGCTATGAGCAACAGGGATTGGAAGCGGCTCTGGCTGCGGTTGATCAACAGCAACAGCAACAAACTGAACCTCGGGATCGTTTCTATAGCCAGTTGCTTAGTGCGCAATTATTGGAAAAGGCCGGGCTGGCGGCAATGGCGCAACAGCAGTATCAGAGCCTTTATTTGGCAGGGAAACAGTTGTCATTACCGGAGTGGGAGCCTTCGCTCTTTGCCGGGTTATCAGAAAAACAGCGGCGGCAGAACTCATGACAGCCACGATGCGACACAGGAATGTTAATCAATGAAAATGCCTTCAATACCCAAAATGCCAAAGATGCCTTCATTTTTACGTTTATTGAAGCCCATTATTCCGCGTTTTAAGTCTTCAATACCGATATTGCTGGGGCTGCTCTGGTGCATCGCTTTGGTAGTGATTTGGCTGTGGGGGCCACTGTGGCAAATGGGGGAACAGCATCCGCTAGAATCACAGCTGAGTCGTTGGCTGGTGACGGCTGTGCTGGTATTGGTTGCGGTGTGCTGGCTGACGTGGCGAGTTACGCGACGGCTGCAAGAATTAGAAAAACTCCAACTGGATCAACAGCAGCGGGAAGAAGATCCGGTGCAAATCGATTTGGATCGGCAGAACGGTTATCTGTCTCGCTGGTTGCAGCAGCTACAGCGCTATCTCAACACGCCACGCTATTTGTATCAGCTGCCGTGGTATCTGATGTTGGGTACCGAACAGAGCGGTAAAACTACGCTGCTGCGGGAAGGTTATAAACTGACGGAAATCTACAGCCCCGACGCCAGCAAAGGCGATGACGCCGCACAGCTACAGGTGCGCTGCTGGGCCGGTGAAAAAGCGGTGGTTGTCGATCCGACCGGAAAGCTTATCGAGCAACCGGATCAAGGAGCGGAAGGCAAACCTCAGCTTTATTCTCGCTTGTGGCAGGAACTGCTGGGCTGGCTGCAACATAACCGTAAGCGTCAACCGCTCAACGGCATCATCGTTACAGTCGATGTTTATCAGTTGCTGACCGCCAATAAAGATCGGCGGGAAAGTTATATCGACCATATGCGCCAGCGTCTGCACGATGTGCAAATGACGCTGCACAGCCAGATTCCAGTCTATTTGGTGCTGACCAAGCTGGATTTGCTGTACGGCTTTGAGGCGATGTATCAGTCGTTGGATAAAACCCAGCGCGAAGCGATTTTAGGCGTGACTTTCACTCTGAATACGCAGGATGAAGATCACTGGCGCAGCGAGTTGAATCAATTCTGGCAACAGTGGATGGCACAACTAAACAACGCCATGCCGGAGATGATGTTTAACGGTGTGGATAGCGATCAGCGCCCGCAGCTATTCAGTTTTACCCGTCAGATTCACGGTTTGCATGATTACGTGCTGCAAATGCTCGATCGTATGCTGTTTAGCGGCGATAGCAAACCGGCGCTGCTCCGCGGGGTTTATCTGACCTCGGCTCAGCAGCGTGGACAAATGGACGACCTGTTTACCCAATCGGCGGCGGTGCAGTATCACCTTGGGCCGCAGGCATTCCCGACCTGGCCGGTGGGTGACACTTCTTCTTATTTCGCCAAAGGATTATTTAATAATGTCCTGCTGGCCGAGCCAAATCTGGCCGGTGAAAGTCGCCAATGGCTGCGCAATTCTCGTCGCCGCATGATGGTATTCAGCGCCTGCGGAGCGGTGGCGATTGTCGGGTTGCTATTCGGTTGGCATCAGTATTATCAAAGTAACTATCGGGCCGGACAAGTGGTGTTGACTCAGGCTAAAACCTTCTTGGAAATTCCGCCTCCGCAAGGTGAAGACCAATATGGCAACCTACAGTTACCGCTGCTTGACCCGATTCGGCAGGCAACACTGGCCTACGGTAACTACCATGAGCGCAATAGCCTGTTAGCGGATCTGGGGTTGTATCAAGGCAGCAAAATTGGGCCTTACGTCGAAAATACCTATCTGCAATTGTTGGAGCAGCGCTTCTTGCCATCGCTGATGAGCGGGTTATTGGTTCAGCTAAAAGCTGCGCCGGCGGGCAGTGAGCAGAAACTGGAAATCCTGCGCGTGATGCGCATGTTGGAAGACGGCAGCGGTCGTAATAAAGGGCTGGTGGAGCAGTATATGCGTAACCGCTGGAGCGAGAAGTTTAACGGCCAGCGTAATCTGCAAAATCAGCTGATGGATCATCTGGATTACGCGTTGGAGCATACCGACTGGAAACGCAGCCGGGATAACGGCGATGTGCAGTCGATTCAGAATTTCGCGCCATATGTTCCGGCGGTAAAAGCCGCGCAGCAGGAACTCAGTAAACTGTCTCTGTATCAGCGGGTGTACCAAAACCTACGTATCAAAGGGCAGGATGTTTTACCGCCTGCGTTGAATCTACGCGATCAAATCGGTGCCAGCTTCGATGGCATTTTTGTAGCCAATAACGAAGATCTGCTGATGGTACCGCAGTTCCTGACGCGTCAGGGCTTGCAAAGCTACTTCGTAAAGCAAAATGACCAGTTGATCGATCTGACCAGTATGGATAGCTGGGTTTTGAGTTTGTCGAAAAACGTGGAATACAGCGATACCGATCGCAAAGAAATTCAGCGGCAGATTACCGAGCAGTATCTGGGCGATTACACCGCCGCATGGCGTGCGGCGATCAACAACCTGGAGATCCGTCAGTTTGAGGATCTGCCACAGGCGATCGCTGCCATTGAGCAAGTGATCAGCGGTGAACAGCCGATCCGTCGAGCGCTACAAACCCTGAGCAACAACACGCAATTACCTGCCGCCAGCGGCGAAGCTGATGCCAAAGATCTGCTGGAACAGCCAGATTACCGCCTGATGTCGCGGATTAACCGCGAGTTTGCGCCGGAAACTGCTGCGCTGATTGAACACGGTGATAAAGGCAGTACGTTGCAAAGCGTCTATCAAAAACTGACGGATTTGCATCGCTACATGCTGGCGATTCAGAACTCGCCGGTACCGGGGAAAGCGGCGTTGAAAGCGGTTCAGCTTCGGTTGGATCAAAATAACAGCGACCCGATTTTTGAAGTACAGCAATTGGCCAAAAACCTCCCAGAGCCGCTGAATCGTTGGGTGGGCGATCTGGCGGAGCAAGCCTGGCATGTTGTTATGATGGAAGCGATTCAATCGCTGGAAGTGGAATGGAACGACACGGTAGTGAAACAGTATCGCACCTATCTGGCGGGCCGCTATCCGTTTAATCCTGAATCGACACAGGATGTGCCGCTGAGCGAGTTTGAACGTTTCTTCGCGCCAAAAGGTGTGCTGGACAACTTCTATCAGCAAAACCTCAAACCTTTCGTCGAAAACAATCTGACCAATGGCAGCGACGGCGAGTTGCTGATCCGTGATGACGTCCTGCAACAGTTACAGGTAGCGCAGAAAATTCGTGAGACTTTCTTTAGCAGCCAGAACGGGTTAGGCACGCAGTTCGCTATTGAACCGGTGGCGCTGGCGGTCAATAAACGGCGCAGCGTGCTGAATCTAGACGGGCAATTGCTGGATTACGCCCACGGCCGCAGCAGTAAGGTGCATTTGGTGTGGCCTAACTCCATGCGCTCGGGTGTGGAAAGCAAAATCACTCTGGTGCCGGACGCTTCTGGTAAATCGCCGCGCAGCATCGCCTTTAGCGGCCCATGGGCACAGTTACGGCTGATTAACGCCGGTGAACTGACCAATGTACGGGAAGATTCCTTCGATGTGCGCTTTAACGTTGACGGCGGCCATATGACCTATCGCATTACCGTTGATGAGTCGGATAACCCCTTTGCTGGCGGACTGTTTAGTAAATTCAAATTACCGGACACGCTCTATTAATGAGTATGCCCGACGCGCGTCGTCGGGCTTTTTTTAAGGAAGAGTTTTAGTGAGCGACAATAAACAGGGATTGGTTATCCGCACCGGTGGCGATCCGCGCCAATGGCCGGAATTCACCGCGATCCGTGAAGAAATTAACAAAGCCAATCATCCCTCGCAGCCACAGGTTAATTGGCGGCTAATTGAGTCTTTAGCCTTAACGCTGTTTCGCAGTAACGGCGTCGATCTGCAAACCGGCGTGTATTACACCCTGGCGCGTACTCAACTGAATGGGCTGACAGGTTTCACCGAAGGCTGCGAGCTGTTGGCCAGCCTGATTGTCAGCGAATGGGATCGTCTGTGGCCGGAAAAACCGCTGGCACGTATTGAAATGCTGGAATGGTTCACCGCGCGACTGTGTCACTTGTTGCGTCAGCAGGTGTTCAGCAGTGAAGATTTACGACTGATTTATCGCGCCGAACGTGCCTTGCAGCTCATGATCGATAAGCTGCAGCAGGTGCAACTGAGCCGAGTGCCGCGCATCGAAAATATGTTGTATCTGATGCAAAACACCGCGAAAAAACTGGAGCGAGCCACTGAAGCCGCCGCGCCGTCCATCCAGGCCTATCAAATGCCGCCGTTGGTGTATCTGACCGCTTCGGATGATGCCCCGTCATCGCGGGAAGTGCCACCCGCGCCACCCCAGCCACAGCATGACGATTTGGAACATGCACGAGTGCAGGTGCGCTTTGTGCCGACCAAGCGTATGTCGGCGCTGCGAGGTTTCAATTTGGGCATTGGTTTTTCGCTATTGATCGCCGCAGGGGTCTATCTGATGCAAGTGCGGCCAATGGCGCAACAGCTGGCTGCTGTGGCCGCTGAGCCTGAAGGTTCAGCCTTACTGTGGCTACACCAGCCGGAGCTGGAGACCTATGGCGAGCAAATGGATCGGCTGGCTAAACGTTCTCCGCTGGAAGTGTTAGGTGGGCCAGATGCGCTAATGAAAACCGCCCAGCAGCTATGGCCTGCAGATGCCCGGCAAACCGGGGTCAGCCAACGCTGGCAGGAGCAACTGCAAGCCAGAATGGGCAGCAATCAGGATTCCGCTCATTACTATCAGGCCAAAATGGGCGTTCAGCAGCTTTCTGAAAAACTGTTAGAGCAGGAAAAACAGAAAGGCAGCCTGACCATTTCTTATTTAAAAACTGCGCTCTATCGCATTCAAAACAACCTTAACAGCGAAATCCCGCTGGAAGAGCTATTGCGCCAGTTCTCTGCGCAACGGGAGCAGAAGAAAGGCGTCTCGCCGGTATTGATCAAACAAATTGATGACCGCTTCGATGCCTTACTAAGCCGCTACCACCAACTGACGGTTCAAACTGAGCCAGCCCATTAACGCCGACGAGAAGGGATAACCATGTTTAGTCGTGATGAGAAAAAAGATAAAACCGGCGCAAGCGATGCATTAGGAGCCGCAGCCGTTGATGGCGTTTCCGGTCTGGCGGACGGCGCTGGCATGGTGGCCAGCGTCGCCGGTGGCAGCGTGGGGCGTGCGGCAGAGAAAGTATCCAAAGTGGCAGGAACCGCTAGCAAAGCCGTAGATACCGCGAAAAATGCCTCCGGTATGGCTTCGAAAGCGATGGATACCGCGAAAAATATGGCGGGCATGGCCTCAAAAGGCGTAGATGCGGCGAAAAATATCGGTGGAAGCGCCAGCGGAGCTTTGGATACTGCCCAAAATATCGTTGCTGGCCCAGCATCTAAAGCGATGAAAACCGTACAGGGTGCAGCATCACAAGCGACCGGCGCGATGAATAGCGCCAAAAATACCGTCGGGCGTGCGGCGGCGATGGCTGGCTCGGCAGCTGGCCTCAGCGGCGCAGCGGGTTTACTGGGCGGGATAAAACAGCCTTCGGGGCTGCAATTTACGCTAACCGCCGGTGGTTTGCCGGAGCAGACTTTCGTGGTGGTGGATTTCAGCCTGAGCGAAGGATTGTCATCACCTTTTATTTTACACGTTGGTCTGGCCAGCGCCGATCCTGCCATTGCGTTTGACGCGGTGCTAGACGAAGTGGCCACCCTGTTTATCTGGCGTGAAGGCGAGCTGCAACGCAGCATTACCGGTATGGTCTCCAGCTTTGAACAGGGCGATACCGGTTTTCGTCAGACGCGCTACAGCATGGTGATTCGCCCCGATTTTTGGCGTACTTCTCTACGTCATAACTCCCGTATTTTCCAGCAGCAATCCATTCAGACCATCGTTTCTTCGCTTCTGAAAGAGAACGGTATCAATGACTTCGCCTTCGCTTTGCGTAATCCGCACCCAGAACGCGAATTCTGCGTGCAGTATCAAGAGTCTGATTTCCATTTTATTCAGAGACTTACCGCCGAAGAAGGGATGTTTTACTACTTTGAATTCGCCAACGGTAAGAACACGCTGATTTTTGCCGATGATGTCGGCTCTCTACCGCCGGGAGCCGTTTTGCCTTACAACCCGACCAAAGCGGCGCAGGCCAAAGAACTCAGCATCAACACTTTTAAACGCAGCGCGCAGGTGCGGACTGCCAGCGTGCAGTTAAAGGATTACACCTTTAAAAATCCAAACTGGGCGGCGGAATTCAACGAACAGGCACGAGAGCTGGAAAATCAGCGTCCAGACTACGAGCACTTCGATTTTCCCGGTCGTTTTAAAGACGAACAGCACGGGCAGGATTTCACTCGCTATCGGTTGGAGGCCCTGCGTAATGATGCCAACCTTGGGCAGGGAGAAAGTAATGATTTCCGGCTGCAACCGGGTCAGCTCTTTACCCTGACTAGCCACCCTCGGGCCGATCTCAATCGTAAATGGCAGTTGGTCAGCATTCAGCATCACGGCAAGCAGATGCAGGCACTGGAACAGGAATCTGGCGATCAGGGGACGGTGCTGTTTAACAGCTTTAGCTTTATTCCGGCCAGTCAAAGCTGGCGGCCAACGCCGTTGCCAAAACCGGTAGTTGATGGCCCGCAAATCGCCATGGTAGTAGGGCCGCCGGGAGAGGAGATTTACTGCGATCAATACGGGCGAATTCGTCTGCAATTCTTGTGGGATCGCTATGGCAAATCCAACGATAACAGTTCCTGCTGGATTCGGGTAACGCAGCCGTGGGCCGGACAAGGTTGGGGGATGTTAGCCATTCCGCGTATTGGTCAGGAAGTGGTGGTGGATTTCCTTCATGGCGATCCGGATCAGCCTATCGTGACGGGGCGCACTTATCACGCCAATAACATCCCGCCGGGAACCCTGCCGGGCAGTAAAACCCAAATGGCGTTCCGATCCAAAACCCACAAAGGGGACGGTTTTAACGAACTGCGTTTCGAAGATGAGAAAAACAGTGAAGGGCTGTTTATGCATGCGCAGAAAGATATGACGACCAATGTGCTTAACGATCGGGTGACCACCGTGGTTCACGATCACACCGAAAGCGTCGGTCACGATCAGGTGATTTCTGTGCGTAACGATCGTCATAAAGAAGTTGCGGGTAACGAAGTGACTTCTATCACCAAGCAGCGCCGCATCATGGTTCAGGGTAGTAGCAGTCTGGAAGTCACCGGCAGCATCATGATCCAATCTTCGGCCGAGGGGATTCAGATCGGCACCGCCGGTGCCAGTATTACTTTGGATAATGCAGGCAATATCACCATTGAGGGCGCCAGTATTACGCTGAAAGGCAACCCGATAAACCTCAATTAACGAACATTCTTCACCAAATAATTATAAGCCACGGAGCGACTATATGACTCACCCTGCTTACCTAATCAATGAAGGCACTTTAGCCATTCCAGCCAACTGGCGCGATGAAACCATGAA
This sequence comes from Yersinia sp. IP36721, assembly GCF_003634395.1. NCBI lineage: Bacteria > Pseudomonadati > Pseudomonadota > Gammaproteobacteria > Enterobacterales > Yersiniaceae > Yersinia > Yersinia sp. IP36721. The sequence goes on along the minus strand of NZ_QCZL01000033.1, from coordinate 4,220 downwards.
TGTGTTTATTGCCCCCGACGACAGCGGAATCAATTTAGTGGTAAGCCGTATGGCGGTTCCGGTCGGGCTGGATAACGAAAGTTACTACGCGCAGGTTATCGAGCAATTTCAAACCAGTCTGCCCGGTTATAAAGAGCGCAGCCTTACGACCGTCACGTTGAGCGAACAACCGGCTCGTTTGCTGGAATATTTTTGGAAAAGCCCCGAAGGGGAAATGCACCAAAGCGTGGTGATGCAGGTGCGTGGCACCAAGTTACTGACCTTCACCATCACCTCACCAAAAGTACTGGCGGAGAGCCAAAAAACAGCGTTGCTGGCGATTATTTATAGCTACCAGGCTGCGTAAAAGTGTGTAACGCGGGAGGCGTTTCATGTCGTTAACAGATGATATTGTGCAGCGAATTGCCCGAGTTGGGGCCATTCATGCCAGCCCCAAACCGGTCAGTTCCGGCGCGCCCGGACCGGCTGCGGCGCGATTGGGCGATCCTATCAAGCATGCCAGTTTTCTCGGTGCATTAGCCGGAGCCGTGGTTGGGGCACTCATTAGCGTAGCTATTTTTGCGGTGGCTGCTGCGGTGGTGGTGGGCACCGGTGGGTTGGCGACCGTGGCAGTACTGGCGTTAGGCACAGCTGGGACTTTTGCTATGGGAGGGATAATCAGTAAGGCCAGTTCGGCGGTCAGCGCGATGGTAGACAGCGTTGGCCCGACGGACGGCGTTCTACTCAGCGGCTCTGGCGATGTATTTATCGAAGGTAAAGCGGCTGCCCGTGCAACCGGCGATACCGCTATGTGTAGCAAACACAGCGCGCCGGCGACTATCGCCCAAGGCAGCGAAAGCGTTGCCATCAACGGTATGCCCTCGGCGCGGGTGGGGGACAAATTGACCTGCGGTCCAACCATTAAATCCGGCGCATCTACGGTATTTATCGGTTCCGGTCAGGGTGGCTATCTAGAAGTGGCCGAAGAATTTTCTATGCTGGAAAAAGCCATTCTGGTCGCCGTAGAATTCTTGGTTCCACCGAGTAAAGGTCTATTAACCGGCACAGCAAAACTGTTTACCAAAGCGGGGAGTAAAGCCGCAGCCAAAGGCGCAATCATGGGTGCTAAACAGGCTGCGAAAATATGCGCGGGTAAAACCTTATCTTGCGTAACTGCCGCATTTAAAAGTCATAAAGGCATAGCACGCTTTACTGAAGCGGGTAAGAAATTCGTCAAGGGTGACCCTATTGACGTGGTCACTGGTCAATTGGTCGAGCAGCGTACCGATCTGATGTTAGGCCAAACCTTGTCGCTGGCGTTTACCCGAACCTGGGCTGAGGGCTGTTTTGGGGTATTAGGGGCTAATTGGGCGGATAGCTTCAGCGAATACGCGGTTATCGATCCTGAAAATGACAGTATTGAGATTTTCACTCAGGAAGGCAGTTCTCTGAACTTTTCGCTACCGGATGGCTATGCGTTCAGTTTTAATCCGGATCACCCTGATTTCACTGTGACGCGCGGCAACAAGGGTGTCATCCTGACGGATCGCCGCAGCGGTATTCAGCGTCATTTCGCCTTAGTCGGGCAAAAGGATCGGAATAAATTTCTGCTTAGCGCTCATCAGGACATTAACGGCAATCATATCGATTTTTGTTATGACGAAAGGCAACAGCTCACACGCATTTGTCACAGCGACGGTTCGGAACTGACGCTGATCTGGAATGCGTCGCAGCAACTGACCGAAATTCGCCGCACCGACGAAGGTTTATATGATGTTCTGGCGAGTTATCGCTATCACGACAGCGGTTTTATGGCGGAAGCGGATAGCACCGAGTTCTACCATCTTTTCTATGAATATAACGCGCAGGGTTGGATCAGTCGCTGGCATGATAATGATCAAACCTGGACGGCATATCATTATGATGCGCAAGGACGTTGTACCGACAGCATAGGCGCAGACGGTTATTACCCGGTGCACTTTGACTATTTGCCGGGGCTGACGCGAGTCAGTAACCCGCAAGGAGCAACCACCGAGTTTTATTTTACTCCGATGAATCAGGTGACCGAGGTTCGTTCTCCCACCGGAAATATCACCCGATACGAGTACGACAGTTACGGCAATCTGTTGTCGCAGATCACTCCTTCAGGCCATCAAATTACCCTGAGCTACCTTAAAGATACCGGTCTGGTGACTTCATTTACTAACGCTATGGGCGCCTGCTGGCAATACAGTTATGACGATAGCCAAAGACTGTTCGGCATTACCGATCCGTTAGAGCGTACCTGGCTGCAACAGTATGATGAAAAAGGGAACCCCCAAAGTTTTACCGCACCAGACGGCAGCAGTATCACGTTGGAACGTAATGAATTTGGGTTGGTGACTACGCAAATTCACAGCGACGGTAGCCAGCGCAGAATGGAATACGATCATCACCAGCGTCTGTTCCGCATTTTCGATGAAGAACAGCGGGTGATGAATCTGCGTTACGACAGCCGGGATAATCTGCAAACTCTCAGCACCCCTGGCGGAGCCTTATGGCGCTGGCGCTATGACAGGCATCAACGGCTGGCGGTAAGCGATCGCCCGAACAACAGTCAGGAGCACTTTACCCACGATCGTCACGGTAATCTGACCCAATATCATGATGCCAACGGGGTTAGTTGGACGGTGGAATACGGCGCTTTTGACCTACCGATTTCCCGCCGCGACGGTGAAGGCCATATCTGGCGCTATCGCTACGATGCTGACACGCTACAACTGATAGCAGTGACTAATCCCCAAGGCGAATCCTACCGCTATATGTTGGATAGCGAAGGGCGGGTCATAGAGGAACGGGATTACGCCGATGCGGTGTGGTATTACCGCTACGATGCCGAGGGAAATTGTAGCCAGAAGCAGGATGCGCTAGGGAATATCACGCATTATAGCTACGACCCTTGCGGGCGCTTACTGACCCAGAGCAACCCGGAAGGAGCGACGCAGTATCAATACGATATGATGGGGCGTTTGCTGAGCGTTACCGCACCGGATAGTACTTTGCACTTTGAGTATGACGAACAGGATAGACCGATTCGCGAGATTCAGGTAGCCGGTGAAATTCTGCGTCGTTATCCGGATAACCAGACGTTGGAACGAGAAATTACCAGTGTTGGGCACGAGTCGGGCAGTTGGCTGACTCGTATTGGCGTAAACCGCACCGGTGAGCTTATTCAGCTGGAATTGCCAGCCGGACAAAGTTTACAGCTACAGCGGGATGCCGCGGGGCAGGAAGCGGGACGCGAAGCGGCGGCGGGTTTTATGCTGCGTCAGCAATACGACCTGATGGGGCAGGTTATCCATCAACGCGCAGGCCGCAATACGCGGGTATTCCGACAGGAAGAACTGAGTGACATTCCTCAGCCTACGTTGGCCGAACTGGATCGCGAATATCAGTATGACGCTGGTTTGCAGTTGGTTGCGATCAACGATGATGTTGAACGACTGAATTATGTTGTCAATGGCAACGGACAGGTGATTTCGGTCAGCGAACGTAATCAACTGCGCGAGCATTACCGTTATGACGCCAGCGGCTATCCACTACCCAGACGGGTGGGCGATCAACAGTGCGGCGCAGAGGATGAAATTTATCACCGCGGCCATCGTTTAAATCGTCTTGGTAATCAGCTTTATGAATATGACGCCGCTGGCCGAATGACGGCGCGCCGTACGCAACAGGAAGGCTTCCGACCGGAATACACGCGATTTATCTGGAATAGCCAGAACCAGCTGGTGGAATTGCGCAAACAAAATGGTGATAGCTGGCGCTACCGTTACGATGCCTTTGGGCGCCGTATCAGCAAAACCTGTGAACAGCAAGGCATCCGTGTGAGCTATTTATGGGACGGTGATGTTATTGCTGAAATTCGCGATTATCGACAGGGCGAGTTGCAAAAAATCCGACATTGGGTGTTTAATGGCTGGGAGCTGATAGCGCAACAGGAATGCCGAGTCAGTGAGGGCGAGGTAGGCGAAGTCGAAACTCACTACGCGGTCAGCGCCCCAACGGGGGAACCCCTCGCGCTCTTTAACCCCGCAGGAAAACGCGTCTGGCAACGCGCCAACCATTCGTTATATGGCGCAGCGCTGGCGAAAGTGCTCAACCACAGCCAGCCAGAACCCGGTTTAAAATTCGCCGGCCAGCTTCTGGATGAAGAATCGGGGCTGCACTACAACCGCTTCCGCTACTACGACCCGCAGGCC